>JAKONS010000477.1 GCA_022701845.1 Burkholderiaceae bacterium | reverse complement strand
CTGGCGGCCAGGCCGGCGTGCTCGGTCAGGCGGTCCGCCAGCCCGTCGTAGTACGCCACATAGGCCGGCTTGGTCTTGCGCAGGCCGGCGATGGTGGTCTGCAGCGCGGCCACGGTCTGGGCCGAGGCGGTGCGCCGGGCGGCCAGCCGGTGCTCGATCAGCCGGCGCTTGGTGACCGCGTCGGATGAAATCTTCTCCATCCGCGCGATCTCGAACCGGTTCGCCGCGGCGTCGGCGTCGAGCCGCTCGACCGCCTGCCGCAGGCCGGCGAGCGTCGGCTCGGCGGTCAGCACCGGGTCGTTGTCGGGCAGCGCGAATTCGTCGAGGTAGCGCAGCGCGGCCACTGCCGCCGAGCGCGCCTTCAGGTAGGCGGGCTTGTCGTCCTGGCTCTTGAGCGCCTGCTGGCTGGCAGCCAGCGCGGGCGAGCCCGCCTGCGCGGTGGCGGCGATCTCGTCGGCCAGCGCACCCATGGCGGTCGAGAGCGTCGAGGCCAGCGGCGCCAGTGCGGCCACTTCGGCGAGGCGCTCGGCCTGGGTTTTGGCGCGGGTGGTGTCGACGATTGGCCCGGTCGCCGCCTGCCACTGGATCGTCAGCGGGCCGATGCGGGCCTCGAACGGCTCGATATGGCCGCCGGCCTTGGCCAGCTGGTCCAGGCCCACGGCGACGCGCCGGCGCTGCACCGCCAGCTGCCGGCCGGCCGCCTCGATGCCGGCCTGCAGCGCGCCGAAGTCGCCGTCGAAGGTGGGCCGCACCTCCAGCCCCATCTTCCAGTCGGCCACCATCTGCCCGAGCGTGGCGATGTCCTCGAGCATCCGGTCGTCGGCGACGGTCGCGGTCGCCTTGGCATATTCGCGCGAGCCGACCAGCCCGAGGCGCAGCTCGCCGGTGATGCGCCCCTTGAGCTGGCTGGCGACGCTGCTGATCGACGGGTTCACGTTCAGCGGCACCGCCAGCGCCTCCTCGATGACCGCCAGGCCCTGCGTCAGCTTGGCGTCGACCGCCTCCCAGGCGGCCTTGGCGTTCTTCGCCTCGGTCACCGCGGCCTCGAGGTCCGGCTGCAGCGCGGCGAAGGCGTCTAAAGCCGCCTTGTGCTGCTGCGAGCCGTTCAGCGCGGCAGCCGCGTCAAAGCGTTTGAACAGCACTGCGATGACTTCCGGCGTGGCGGTGGCGCGCAGCGCGAGGATCAGTTCGTTGATCTTGGGTATCTGCTTGCGCACGTTCTCGGCATGCGCGGCATGGGTGGCGCGATCGTGCACCAGCGCGACCCGGTGAGCGACCAGGCTCCGCGCCAGGGCGTCGGTCGGTTTGCGCGGCGTGGCGCGCAGCGCGGCTTCCAGCTGCACCAGCTGTTCGCGCAGGAAGGTGCGCTCCGCGGCGGCCCGCGTCGGATCGGCCATGCCGGCGGTGGCCTCGTACTCGTCGATGGCGGTGCGCAGTTCGGCCACCTTTTCCTGGAAAGCCGCGCCGCCGCCCTCCTTGGCGAAGGTCGCGGCGTCCTTGCGCCCGGTCTCGAGGTTCTTGGTCAGGCCGGACAGCTTCTGGTAGGCGGCCTGGTAGTCGGGCTCGAAGGCGACCGCCACATCCAGCAGGCTCTGCAGCGCCCGGACGCTGTCGGCGGTGCCGGGCAGCACCGAAAGTTCGTCGATCGCCGCCTGGATGCGGGCGCGCTTGTCCTGGTAGACCGGCTGGTGACGCGCTGCCTCGACCACCGCCTTGCGCTGCTCGGCGGTGGGTGTCGGATCGCGTCGGCCGATGTCGAGCTCCAGCGCCATCGCCAGCCGGCGCAGGTCCTGCGACACCGCCTTCATGATGTCGCGCGCCTTGCCCGACGAGATGTCGCCCAGATCGTTGTGTATCTCGACCCAGTGCGCCCGCGTCGCCAGCTGCTCGTAGGCCTTGAGGTGCTTCTGGTAGTCGGGATAGAGCCCGGCCTGCGGCTCGATCTTCTTGAGCAGCGCGGCGACCGTCTCGGTGTTCTTCGTCAGCGTCTTGGGACCGTCCGAGGCGAAGGAGTTCAGCAGCTTGCGTGCGTCCTTGCACCACTGGTTGAGTTCGTCGATGTTGGCCATGTGTGCCTCTGTTGGCTTCTGGGTCTGGGTCGGTCCGGCGCGGCCGGCTCGGGTGGTGGGACGCGGCCCGCGCACGGGTGCCGCGCCCGCCGCAGCGGGTGGTCATGGCGCGCGGCGCGGCGGCACGGCACCGGCGCGCCGTGGGCCGGCCCGCGCCGCCTCAGGCGATGGCGGGCATCGCGTCGCGGATGTCTTCGAGCGCGGCGCCGAGCGTTCGCTCGACGCTCACCGCCACGCCGAACGGATTGCCGTCGAGGTGCTTGACCAGCGGATTCGCGGACAGCTCCTGCAGGTAGCGGCGCAGCTGCGACGACACCGCGCTCGTCACCGGCGAGGCCTCGTTCTCGGCGGTGCGCATCGCGGTGTCGACCGCTTCCAGCAGCCCGGCGGTGTATTCGCCCAGGGCCTCGACAAGCTCGTCGGCCAGCGCGGTCTCGCCGGGCAGCACGCTCGGGATCGCCTTCTTGAGACCGGCGATCTGGTTGTCGACGGTGGCCGCAGCCGCCCGGAAATCGAGCAGCGACTTGCGGTATCTCACCAGGCCCTGGTAGCTGC
Organism: Burkholderiaceae bacterium; assembly: GCA_022701845.1. Next base: position 72 of record JAKONS010000477.1, on the reverse strand, counting down.
CGGCGCTGGCGGCGGCGGCATCCCCGCCGGCGGCCAGTGCCGCCTGGGCGCTCGCCATCCGGCGCGCCAGTT
>JAKONS010000470.1 GCA_022701845.1 Burkholderiaceae bacterium | reverse complement strand
TGTCGACGATCGGCACACCGAGCGCGCCGCCGATCCATTCGGCGGTGGGCGCGTCCAGCGGCTCGCCGGCCAGCCACAGCGCCCGCAGGCTGGAGATGTCGTAGCGGCGCAGCCAGGCCGCGTCCTGCCGGCGCAGTACCCGCACGGCGGTCGGCGCCGAGAACATGTGGGTGACCCGGTGGCGCTCCACCAGCCGCCACCACACGCCCGCGTCCGGCTGGATCGGCAGGCCCTCGTACAGGATCGTCGTCATGCCGGCGATCAGCGGCGCATAGACGATGTAGCTGTGGCCCACCACCCAGCCGATGTCGCTGGTGCAGAAGAAGGTGTCGCCGGGCCTGGCGTCGAAGATGTGCTCCATGCTGGCCGCCAGCGCCACCGCATAGCCGCCGGTATCGCGCTGCACGCCCTTGGGCTTGCCGGTGGTGCCGCTGGTGTAGAGGGTGTAGCTGGGGTGGGTGGCGTCGACCCAGGCGCAGGCAACGTCGGCGCCGAGGTGCGCCGCGCGCAGCTCGCGCCAGGCGAGGTCGCGGCCGGCGGTCATCGGCATCGGCGCCAGGCCGCGGTCGGTCATCAGCACCTGCTGCGGCCGGTGCCGGCACAGGCCCAGGGCTTCGTCGAGCAGCGGCTTGTAGGCGATGACCCGCTTGCCGCGCGAACCGGCATCGGCGCTGACGATCACCCGCGGCTCGGCGTCGTCGATGCGCGAAGCCAGCGCGGCCGGCGCGAAGCCGCCGAACACCACCGTGTGCAGCGCGCCCAGCCGGGCGCAGGCCAGCATCGCGAACACCGCCTCGGCCACCATCGGCATGTAGATCAGCACCCGGTCGCCGGCCACCACGCCCAGCGAGCGCAGCACGCCGGCCATGGCGACCACCTCGGCATGCAGCTCGGCATAGCTGTAGCTGCGCTCGGTGTCGGTCTCGGTGGATACCGCCACCAGGGCCGGTTGTGCACCGCGCGCCGCCAGGTGCCGGTCGACCGCGTTGTGGCAGAGGTTGGTGGTGCCGCCGGCGAACCAGCGGGCGAACGGCGGGTCGCGGTAGTCGCAGATGGTGGCCGGCGGCGTCTGCCAGTCGATGCGCCGGGCCTGCTCGGCCCAGAAGGCGTCGCGGTCTTCCAGGGAGCGGCGGTGGAAGTCCGCATAGGTCGTCGGCATGGCGGGCGGTCTCCGGATGTTCTTGTGCATCCGATTATTCGAGGCCGACTTGCGCCGCGCTGACGCGCGATGCCTTATTTGATCAGGGCTTGTACCTGCTTGAACAGCGGATGCTCGGCGCCGGCCAGCCATTCGAACAGCACCATCTCGGTGGTCACCAGCTCGGCGCCGGCACCGGCCAGGCGGTCGAAGGCGGCGTCGCGGTTGCGCTCGGTGCGCGAGGTGCAGGCATCGGTCACCACCCACACCTCGAACTCGTCGTCGAGCAGGTCGAGCGCGGTCTGCAGCAGGCAGATATGGGCCTCGCAACCGGCCACGACGATGCTGCCGCGCCCGGGCGCCTGCTCCTGCTGCGGCTTCTGCAGATGCTTGGGCAAACTGCGGGCGTTGCCCTGCGGCGCGGTCTTGGCAGGCGGGCGCAGCCATTCGCTCAGGCCTTCGGCGCAACCGCTGAACTCCATCTTGGCGAGGGTGCGGTGGCAGCGCTCGCGCAGCTCCGGCGGCAGCGGCCCCAGCTTGGAGGGGTTCTGCTCGGTGCCCCACACCGGCACCTGCAGCAGCTGCGCGGCTTCGGCCAGGCGGGCCGCGTTGGCCAGCACACCGGCGGCATCGTGCATCGCGGGCATCAGCCGGGCCTGGTAGTCGATCAGGACGAGTTGGGATTCGGAGGCGTCGAGCAACATGGCGAAGGGGAAGAAGAAAGAAGCGAAGCGCCGATTACAACCCAGGGTAGCCGGCGCACCGACGAGCGGCCGACGGCTGCTGCGTCAGGGCACCGGATCAAGCCGCAGCAGCCGCCCACTTGGGCTGTCGGTCAGCACATAGAGCAGGCCGTCCGGCCCTTCCCGCACATCGCGGATGCGCTCGCGCAGCGCTGTCAGCAGCTTGTGCTCGGAGCGCACCTTGCCATCGGCCAGCACGATGCGGTCGAGGTAGCGGAACTTGAGCGAGCCGACGAACAGGTTGCCGCGCCAGTCGGCACCGTAGCGGCTGCTGTTCAGGAAGGCCATGCCCGACGGCGCGATGGACGGCGTCCAGTGGTGCAGCGGCTGCTCCATGCCCTCCTTGGCGGTGATGCCGGCGCCGATCGGCCCGCCGCCGTAGTTCTCGCCATGGGTGATGACCGGCCAGCCGTAGTTGCGGCCGGCCTGCGGCAGGTTGATCTCGTCGCCGCCCTGCGCGCCGTGCTCGTGGGTCCACAGCCGGCCGTCGGGGCCGAGGGTGGCGCCCTGGACGTTGCGGTGGCCGTAGCTCCAGATCTCCGGCAGCGCGCCAGGGCGGTTGACGAACGGGTTGCCCTTGGGCGGTTCGCCGTTCTTGTCGACGCGCACGATCTTGCCCAGGTGGTTGTCGAGCTTCTGCGCGTCGTCCTTGCGGCTGAAGCGTTCGCCCAGGGTCAGCCACAGGTTGCCGTCGGTGGCCTCGACGATGCGGCAGCCGAAATGGCTGGCGCTGTCGACCTTGGGCGACTGGCGAAAGATCACCTTCACTTCTTCCAGCGCATCCTGCTTGCGCGACAGCAGCGCGCGCGCCAGCGCGGTGCCGTTGCGGCCGCCCTCGCCGGCTTCGGAGAAACAGAAGTAGATCTGGCGGTTGCGGGCGAAATCGCGGTCGGTCACCACGTCGAGCAGACCGCCCTGGCCGGCCGCGGCCACCGTCGGCACACCGGTCAGCGGCGCGCCCACCTTGCCGTCGGCGCCGACGATGCGCATGGCGCCGGTGCGTTCGGTCACCAGGAACTGCGTGCCGGGCAGGAACGCCACCGCCCAGGGGCTCTGCAGGCCCTCGGCGACGGTCACCGCCTTGACCTGCATCTCGGCCGCTTCGGCCGCCGCAGCCGTTTGCGAGGCCGGAGCCGCAAGCACTACCGCGGCATAAAAAGCGAGGGTTGACCTGCGGGACATTGCCATATAAGCGTCGCTTTTTCGCAAAACCTTTACTTGTGGGCTTGACGAATATCGGCGACTGAGAGCATGTAACGCTCCTTGACGTAGGAACGCACCGACGTTAAATTCCGTCCCCATGCAGAAAAAAGCCCTAGCCGCAGTGTTGTTGTCCTTCGCAGCCGCACTCGCAAACGCCGCTCCCCTCACCTCCGGTGCCCACGGCGAGGCCGACGACATGGACTCCCTGCTGGCCCAGAAGGGGCTGCTCACCCATCTGCGCGAAGTGCGCAACTCGGTCACCGTCCGCGCGTCCGACCTGGTGGTGAACGCCATGGGCTTCATCGGCGTGCCCTACCGCCGCGGCGGCAGCAGCGAAGCCGGCGTCGACTGCAGCGGCTTCGTGCGCACCATCTACGAACAGACCGTCGGCCTGATGCTGCCGCACCGCGCCAAGGAACAGGCGTCGGTCACCCAGAAGATCGAACGCAGCGAACTCAAGCCGGGCGACCTGGTGTTCTTCAACACCATGCGCCGCGCCTTCAGCCATGTCGGCATCTATGTCGGCGACAACAAGTTCATCCACGCGCCCCGTCCCGGCGCCAAGGTGCGGGTCGAGGACATGGGCCTGAGCTACTGGAACACCCGCTTCGACGGCGC
>JAKONS010000466.1 GCA_022701845.1 Burkholderiaceae bacterium | reverse complement strand
AGCGCGAACAGCGCCACCTGGATCAGCGCCGGGCCCCAGGCGCCCTTGTACATGTCGCCGACCGAGCGGCCGAGCTGGTCGGCCAGCACGATCAGGCAGAGCGAGGGCGGCACGATCTGGGTGATGGTGCCCGACGCCGCCAGCACGCCGGTGGCATAGCGCATGTTGTAGCCGTAGCGCATCATCACCGGCAGCGAGATCATCGCCATGGCGATCACCTGGCCGGCCACCGTGCCGGTGATGGCGCCCAGGATGAAGCCGACGATGATCACCGAGTAGCCCAGGCCGCCGCGCACCGGGCCGAACAGCTGGCCCATCGAGTCGAGCATGTCTTCTGCCAGGCCGCAGCGCTCCAGCACGCAGCCCATCAGGGTGAAGAACGGAATCGCCAGCAGCAGGTCGTTGCTGAGGATGCCGAACACGTTCAGCGGCAGCGCCGAGATGAAGCCGGCCGGGAACCAGCCCATGGCGATCGCCACGCCGCCCGAGGCCACGCCCAGCGCGGCCAGCGAGAACGCCACCGGAAAACCCAGCAGCAGCACGGCGACCAGCGCCGCGAACATCAGCGGCGGAAACGCGTCGAGGCTCATTGCAGCGGCTTCTCGTAGTGGAGGTTCATCTCGATGCGGCCCTGCAGCCACAGCACCCGCTTGGCGATCTCGCTGAACGCCTGCAGCACCAGCAGGCCGAAGCCCGCCGGCAGCAGCGCCATGGCGGGCCAGCGGATCAGCCCGCCGGCGTTGGGCGAGCGCTCGCCCGAGCCCAGCATGTCGACCAGCAGCGGCCACGACAGCCAGGCCAGCAGCCCCATCACCGGCAGCAGGAACACCAGCAGGCCGAACAGGTCCATGAACACCTGGCGGCGCGCCGGCCAGCGGCCGTAGAACAGGTCGACCCGCACATGCTCGTTGAGGCGCAGCACCTGCGCCGCGCCCAGCATCACGCCGGCGCCGAACAGGTACCACTGGATCTCCAGCCAGCCGTTGGAGCTGATGCCGATGCCGTAGCGCACCAGGGCGTTGCCGCCGCTGATGACGCAGGCCGCCAGCAGCGCCCACTTGGCGACGGCCGCCGCGCAGTCGGTCAGCCGGTCGATGCCGCGCACCCAGGCGGGCAGGCGGCCGGTGGGCTGCGGCGCCGGCTCGGGCGACAGGCCCGGCAGGCCTGGCATCGGCGGGACGGTGGAGGTCGGTGGGATCGAAGGAGTCATGGGGCGCCGATCGTGGGAGCGGGCGCCCTCTGCCGGGGCGCGCCGCCGGGCGGGGGCTGGCTACTACTTGGTGACGTTGGCGAAGGTGTAGTTGTCGAGCTCGGCCTCGGCCACCCGGAACCAGCTGGCCTGGTCGCGGCGGTACTTCTGCCAGCCCGGCAGCATCGCCTTGAAGTCGGCGTTGGAGGCGGCCAACTCGTTCATCAGGTCGTTGGAGGCCTTGAAGGCGGCGTCCATCACCGGCTTGGGGAAATACGACAGCTTGGCGCCCTGGCCGACCAGCTTGCGGATCGCCTCCGGGTTGCGGTTGTCGTAGTCGGCGATCATCTTCATCGTCTGCTCGTTGCAGGCGCATTCGAAGGCCGCCTTGTAGAGCGGCGGCAGGGCGTCCCAGGCCTTGGTGTTGACCATTGCGGTGATCGAGGCGCTGCCTTCCCACCAGCCCGGCGAGTAGTAGAACGGTGCCACCTTGTTGAGGCCCAGCTTGGCGTCGTCGTAGGGGCCGATCCATTCGGCCGCGTCGATGGTGCCCTTCTCGAGCGAGGGGTAGATGTCGGCCGCGGGAATCTGCTGCGGCACCGCGCCCAGCTTCGACATCACCATGCCGCCGATGCCGCCGATGCGCATCTTCAGGCCGTTGAGGTCGGCCACGCTCTTGATCTGCTTGCGGTACCAGCCGCCCATCTGCACGCCGACGTTGCCGCAGACGAAGTTGACGATGCCCATCTTCTTGTACATCTCGCGGGTGGCCTCCAGGCCGCCGCCGAACTGCATCCAGGCGTTGTGCTGGCGGGCGTTCAGGCCGAAGGGCAGGCCGGTGTCGAAGGCGACGGCCGGGTTCTTGCCGACGAAGGCCGAGGCCAGCACGTGGTTGACCTCGATGGTGCCGTTGCTCACCGCTTCCATGTTCTGCGGCGGCGGCACGATCTCGCCACCGGCGAAGCACTGGATGGTGAACTTGCCGTCGGTCAGCTCCGAGACCCGCTTGCACAGGTGCTCGGCCGAGCCGTACATGGTGTCGAGGCTCTTGGGCCAGCTGGTCGACATGCGCCACTTGACGGTCGGCATCGTGGACTGGGCCATGGCGGGCGCCGCGATGGCGCCGATGACACCGGCCATGGCCGTCTTGTCGATGAAGCTGCGTCGTTGCATGTGAACTCCGGTGGGTGGGTGGGGTGGGCCGGCGTGCCCAAAGCCGGTTTTCAGGGGTCCGACCGGGTCGGGTCGTAGGCGTTATTAAACTCAGCGTACTGAGCTCTTTGGCCGGTGTCAACCGCATTTCTGAGGCAGTGTTTCCCCGCTGTGCAGTTGCACCAAAATCGCGCAAAGCTCGGCGGTTTTCGCACCAGTACGGTTGATTAAATGAGGGTTTTGGTGCATTTGCCCTGGCCCGGAAAACGCTTGCGGCAGACCATGCGGCGGATCGATCGAACCGTTGACGTATGTAAGTACACTGATGATAATTCGCCAAAACAACCCACGAGGTGAACCATGACCTGGACCCGTATTGCCGCCGCCGACCAGCTGGGCGAAGACGAAGCGCTGGCCTTCTCGCTGGGCGACCGCCAGCTCGCGCTGTTCAACAGCGGCGGCACCTTCCATGTCACCGACAACGTCTGCAGCCATGCCTATGCGCTGCTGTCGGACGGCTATGTGGAAGACGGCTGCGTGGAGTGCCCGCTGCACCAGGCGCGCTTCGACCTCGCCACCGGCGCGGCGCTGTGCGCGCCGGCCACCAAGCCGATCCGCATCTACCCGGTGAAGGTGGAAGGCGACGACATCCTGGTGGAAGCCTGATGGACGCCACCGGCGTGCTGATCGTCGGCGCCGGCCAGGCCGGCGCCACCGCCGCGGCCGCCCTGCGCGGCTTCGGCTACGCCGGCCGCATCGTGATGGCGGGTGCCGAGCGCCCGCTGCCCTACGAGCGCCCGCCGCTGTCGAAGGCGATGCTCTCCGGCGACAGCGACGGCACCGACTACGCGGTGCATCCGCACGGCTTCCACGAAGAGAAGTCGATCGGCCTGCTGCTGGGCACGCCGGTGACCGCGCTCGACACCGCCGCCCGCACCGCCACCCTGGCCGACGGCAGCCGGCTGGCCTACGACGACTGCCTGCTGGCCACCGGCGGCAACGCCCGCACCGTGGCCGGCCTGCCGCCGGGCGCGCCGGGCGTGCACTACCTGCGCTCGATGGCCGACGCCCTGCGCCTGCGCCACGACCTGCGGCGGCACCGTTCGGTGCTGATCGTCGGCGGCGGTTTCCTGGGGCTGGAAGTGGCCTCCACCGCGCAGGCCCTGGGCGTGCAGGCGACGGTGCTGGAAAGCGCCGACCGGGTGCTGGCCCGGGTGGTGCCGCCGGCGCTGTCGGACTGGCTGCAGCAGCGCATCGCCGCGGCCGGCGTCGACCTGCGGCTGGGCGCGCGCTGCGAAGCCTTCGCCCTGGGCGGCGCGGACGGCCCGGCCACCGCCACCCTGGCCGGCGGCGGCACCGTCTCGGCCGACATGGTGGTGGTGGCGGTCGGCCTGGAGCCCGAGACCGCGCTGGCGCGTGCCGCCGGCATCGGCCTGCACCCGGCCAACCACGGCATCCGGGTGGATGCGCGCTGCGCCACCGACACGCCGCATGTGTACGCCGCCGGCGACTGCTGCAGCCAGCTGCATCCCTTCATCGGCGCCGAGCTGCGGCTGGAGTCCTGGCAGAGCGCCAACGAACAGGCCCGGCTGGCGGCCGCGGCCATCGCCGGTGCCGCCACCGGGCCGCTGGCCGCGCCCTGGTTCTGGAGCGACCAGTTCGGCTGCAACCTGCAGATGCTGGGCATGCCGGTGCCGGGCCTGACGTACCACGGCCGCGGCGCCCTCGGCGAGCCGGGTGCCGCGGCGCCGAAATTCCTGCTGCTCGGTGCCGATGCCGAAGGCCGGGTGGCGCATGCCATCGCGGTCAATGCCGGCGGCGATCTGCGTCAACTCAAGGCGCTGATCGACAGCCGCACGCCCTGCGACCTGCAGGTGCTGTGCGATGCGACCGCGCCGCTCAAACAACAGGTCCGCGCCGCCCTGGCGAAGACCGCTTCCCCTGCGATTTCCTGAAAACGGAGTTTGTGTATGCACAGCACCCACGCGGTTCTCAACCGCACCGTCCGCTCCAAGGACGTCGGCCTCGACACCTGCGTCTGGCCGACCGACGCCCTGCACTTCATCCCCGACTGGGTCTACACCAACGAGGCGGTGTATGCCCGGGAGATGGAGCTGATCTTTCGCGGCAAGACCTGGAACTATGTGGCGCTCGAAGCCGAGATTCCCGAGACCGGCGACTACAAGCGCTCCTATGTGGGTGACACCCCGGTGGTGGTCTCGCGCGCCGAGGACGGCAGCATCAACGTGTTCGAGAACCGCTGCGCCCACCGCGGCGCCGAGTTCTGCCGCCACAGCCAGGGAAAGGCCACCGAATTCGTCTGCCCCTACCACCAATGGTCCTACGACCTGAAGGGCAACCTGCAGGGCGTGCCGTTCAAGCGCGGCGTCAACAAGACCGGCGGCATGCCGAAGGATTTCAAGAACGAGGACCACGGCCTGAAGAAGCTGTTCGTGACCACCCACAACGGCGTGATCTTCGCGTCGTACAGCGCCGAGGTGGAAGCCATCGAGGACTACCTGCAGCCGGAGATCCGCAAGGACTTCGACGTGGTGTTCCCGGGCAAGAAGCTGAAGATCCTCGGCTACTACAAGAACGAGTTGCCCTGCAACTGGAAGATGTACCACGAGAACCTGAAGGACCCGTACCACGCGACCCTGCTGCACTCGTTCCTGGTGGTGTTCGGCCTGCTGGTGGCGGGCAACAAGTCGGCCATGATCGCCGACGCCAAGCACGGCCGCCACGGCACCATGGCCTCGGCCAAGTCGGACGCGGTGGTGAGCTCCGAGAACAAGAAGGAGATGCGCTCCTTCCACGAGGGCATGAGCCTGCGCGACGACCGTTTCCTGGACTTCGTGAAGGAGTTCGATTCGGAATGGTCGGTGACGATGCAGACGGTGTGGCCCAACCTGGTGGTGCAGCGCGAGATGAACACCCTGGGCGTGCGCCAGATCGTGCCCAACGGCCCCAACAGCATGCTGATGCAGTGGACCATGTTCGGCTACGAGGACGACACCGAGGAGATGACCCAGCACCGCCTGCGCCAGGGCAACCTGATGGGCCCGGCCGGCTTCCTCGGCCTGGAGGACAACGAGGCGATGAAGTTCGTGCAGGAAGGCGTGCGCCGCTCCAGCAGCGACGTCAACGTGATCAAGCTCGACGCCGACCGCATCGGCACCTCCGACACCCTGATCTCCGAGGCCTGCATCCGCGGCATGTACCAGTACTACCGCCAGGTCATGGGTTTCGGGGAGGCGGCATGAGCGAACAGGCCATCACCTCGAAGCTCTTCCGCCCGCGCCTGGTGGGCCTGCAGCGGGCCATCGCGCTGGCGCGCGAAGTCGAAGCCTTCAACGTGGAGTACTGCGCGGTGCTCGACGCCGGGCTGGTCGAGCAGTGGCCCGACTTCTTCACCGAGGACGGCCTCTACCGCATCACCGCGCGCGAGAACGCCGAGCTCGGCATGCCGGTGGGCCTGGTGTACTGCCAGGGCCGCAACATGATGATCGACCGGGCCATCGCCATCGGCCGCACCCAGATGTTCGCGCCGCGCTACAACCTGCACCTGGTGAGCAACACCCGGGTGACCGAGGAGCAGGCCGACGGCACCATCGTGGCGCAGGCCAACTTCGTGCTGCTGCAGACCCTGATCGAAGGTCCGAGCACGATCCACATGGCGGGCGTGTTCTACGACCGTTTCGTGCGCGACGGCGAGAACCTGCTGCTCGCCGAGCGCCAGGCCATCTACGACACCACGATCATCGCCAACGACCTGGTCTATCCGCTCTGATCCTGCGACGAGCGCGAAAGCCCGCAGCCGTGACGCCCCGAACCCTAGATGCCGCGCAGGATGGTGCGGCTGTACTGGTTGTTGGCTTCCACCAGCCGGCGCATCAGGTCCATCAGCATCGCCTTCTCGGCCGGGCGCAGCGGCTCCATCAGCCGGTCCTGCGCGCGGGTCATGTCGGCCTGCAGCTCGACCACCCGGGTCTGGCCCTCGGCGGTCAGGCGCACATGGCGGGTGCGGCGGTCCAGCGGGTTGGGGTGGCGCTCCAGCAGGCCGCGGTCTTCCAGGCGCTTGACGACGTCGGCGGTGGTGGTGCGGTCCAGCCCCACCTCCTGGCCGAGCGCGGTCTGGTCGAGGCCCGGCAGCGCCGCCACCGCGGTCATCAGCCCGTACTGCACCGGCGTGATGTTCTGCGACTTGAACTCCTCCAGGAACATGGCGACATGGATCTGGTGCAGGCGGCGGATCAGGAAGCCGGGGCGGGCGAAGAGCAGCTCCTTGGCGGGGTCTTCTGCGTCGAGGATGTCGTCGGTTGTCGGTTTCGCCACGGGTCTTCCAAAATGTGAGAGCACTGATGATTGTAGACACAGGGCGCTGCGCGCCACGCGCCAATTCACCAATGAGACAGGGGTCGGACGGCCGGCCCGGGTGCAGTGTCGGTGTGCATAGTCCTTTCGTATCGAGCGCCCCGTCGCCCGGCTTTCCCCATCGCAGATTTCCCCGATTCACCCGCTTTCCCAGGAGTTGACCCATGAGCAGGATCCGCAAGATCGCCTTCGAAGAGCATTTCATGGCGCCGGGCTTCGAGCGCTACACCCCGTTCCTCAAGTTCATCGAGCCGCGCGCCGCGGCCGAACTGCTGGCGCGCCTGACCGACACCGACGAAATGCGCCTGGCCGAGATGGACGCCGCCGGCATCTCGATGACCATCCTGTCGCAGACCGGCCTGGGCATCCAGGGCGAGCCCGACACCGCCACCGCCATCCGCGCCGCGGCCGAGAACAACGACTACCTGGCCACCCGCATCGCCCGCCACCCGACCCGCTTCGGCGGTTTCGCCGCGCTGGCGATGCAGGACCCGGCAGCAGCCGCCGACGAGCTGGAGCGCGCGGTGACCCAGCTGGGCTTCAAGGGCGCGCTGGTCAACGGCCACACCCTGGGCCGCTACTACGACGACCCGGCCTACGACGTGGTGTGGGAGCGGCTGCAGGCGCTCGACCTGCCGTTCTACCTGCACCCGATCGACTTCCCGCAGATCCCGAAGACGCTCGAAGGCTTCCCGGTGCTGCAGGGCGCCACCTGGGGCTGGGGCGTGGAAACCGGCTCGCACGCGCTGCGCCTGTTGTTCTCCGGCGTGTTCGACCGCTTTCCGCAGCTGAAGATCGTGCTGGGCCACATGGGCGAGGGCCTGCCGTTCCAGCGCTGGCGCTACGACAGCCGCTTCGCCGCCTACCCGTTCGGCGTCACGCTGCAGCGCAAGCCCTCGGAATACATCGGCAGCAACATCGTCATCACCACCTCCGGCGTGTGCTCCGAAGCGGCCCTGAAGGGCGCCATCGCCGAGATGGGGGTCGACGCGGTGATGTTCTCGGTGGACTATCCGTACGAAAACACCGCCATCGCGGCCGACTTCATCGAACAATCGGACCTCGACGACGCGACCCGCGCGGCGGTGTGCCACGGCAATGCCGAGCGCCTGCTCAAGCTCGTCTGAACCACCCCATTCGCCCATCACCAGGAGCCACCCCATGACCCGCAGTTTCCGTATCGGCCAGATCGTGCCGAGCTCGAACACCACGATGGAAACCGAGATCCCCGCCATGCTGCGCATGCGCGAGCTGATCCGGCCCGACGAACGCTTCACCTTCCACTCCAGCCGCATGCGCATGAAGACGGTGCAGAAGGACGAACTCGCCGCGATGGACGCCGAATCCGACCGCTGCGCCGTCGAGCTGAGCGACGCCCGCGTCGACGTGCTGGGCTATGCCTGCCTGGTGGCCATCATGGCCATGGGCCACGGCTACCACCGCCGCTCGCAGGAGCGCCTCACTGCCCACACCGAGAAGAACGACGGCAAGGCGCCGGTCATCACCAGCGCCGGCGCCCTGATCGACGGCCTGAAGGTCATCGGCGCGAAGAAAGTGGCGCTGGTGGCGCCCTACATGCTGCCGCTGACCGAGCTGGTGGTCGACTACATCCGCAACGAAGGCTTCGAGGTGTCCGACTGGACCGCGCTGCAGATCCCCGACAACCTGGCCGTCGGCCGCCACGACCCGGCCAACCTGCCGGCCATCGTCGCCAAGCTCAAGACCGACGACGTCGATGCCATCTTGCTGTCGGCCTGCGTGCAGATGCCCTCGCTGCCGGTGATCGCGCAGGTCGAGGCGATGACCGGCAAGCCGGTGATCACCGCCGCGGTGGCCACCACCTACGCGATGCTGAAGGCGCTGGGCCTGGAGCCGATCGTGCCGGGTGCCGGCGCGCTGCTCTCCGGCGCCTACTGAAACCTGCAACCGCACAGGAGCCCCACATGCCCGTCAGCGACTTTCAGTTGATCTCCGCGTGGAAGCAGGTGCTGAACCTGTCCCAGCTGGAGCGCGGCCAGACCGTGACCGTACTCACCGGCGCCGCCACCCATCCGCAGACCCTCGCCTGCGCCCTCATCGCCGCGCAGGACCTGGGCGCCATCGTCAACCGGCTCGACCTGCCGCCGGTCAACGGCGAAAAAGCCCACAGCCGCGACAGCCTGGCCTACCTGGGCACCACGCCGCTCACCGGCAACCCGGCGGCCATCGCCATGCTCAAGGCCAGCGACCTGGTGCTCGACCTGATGACGCTGCTGTTCTCGCCCGAGCAGCACGACATCCTGGGCAGCGGCACCAAGATCCTGCTGGCGGTCGAGCCGCCGGAGGTGCTGGTGCGCCTGGTGCCGACCGCGGCCGACCGCGCCCGCGTCACCGCGCATGCGGCGAAGATCGCCGCCGCGAAGGAGATGCATGTGGTGTCGGCCGCCGGCACCGACCTGCGCTGCAGGCTGGGCGAGTTCCCGGTGATCAGCGAATACGGCTTCGTCGACGCGCCCGGCCGCTGGGACCACTGGCCGAGCGGCTTCGCGCTCACCTTTCCCGACGAGGGCGGCGCCAACGGCACCATCGTCATCGACAAGGGCGACATCCTGCTGCCGCAGAAGATGTACGCCAGCGACCGCATCGTGCTGACGGTGGAGAACGGCTACGCCACGAAGATCGAGGGCGGCATCGACGCCGAACTGCTCAACGACTACATGGCCGCCTTCGAGGACCCGGAAGCGCTGGCCATCTCGCACATCGGCTGGGGGCTGCAGCCGCGTGCGCGCTGGTCCACCCTGGGCCTGTACGACCGCGAAGCCACCATCGGCATGGATGCCCGCGCCTTCGAGGGCAACTTCCTGTTCTCGCTCGGCCCCAACAACGAGGCCGGCGGCAGCCGCACCACCACCTGCCACATCGACATTCCGCTGCGCAAATGCACGGTGCGCCTGGACGGCGTCGACATGGTGAAAGAGGGCAAGGTTCTGGAACTCACCGACACGCAACCGGACACGCACGATGCACGCTGAAATCGCCACCTACGCCAAGCAGGGCTTCGGCGCCGACCTGCCGCTGCAGGCCCCCTACGGCCTGCTGATCGTCGACTTCGTCAACGGCTTCGCCGACCCGGCGATCTTCGGCGGCGGCAACATCGCGCCGGCCATCGCCAACACGGTGCCGCTGCTGGCGGCGGCGCGCGAGCGCGGCTGGGCCGTCGCCCACAGCCGCATCGTCTATGCCGACGACGGCGCCGACCACAACATCTTCTCGCTGAAGGTGCCGGCCATGCTCACCCTGAAGGAGCAGGAACACCGCAGCGCCATCGTGCCCGAGCTGGCACCGGCGCCCGGCGAGCTGGTGGTGCGCAAGACGGTGCCCTCGGCCTTCTTCGGCACGCCGCTGACCCAGTGGCTGACGCAGCGCGGGGTGCAGACCCTGGTGATCGCCGGCGCGGTCACCAGCGGCTGCGTGCGCGCCAGCGTGGTCGACGCGATGTCCTGGGGCTTCCGGCCGGTGGTGCTGGACGACTGCGTGGGCGACCGCGCGCTGGCGCCGCACGACGCCAGCATCTTCGACATGGGACAGAAATACGCGGCGGTGATGCCGCGCGACGAGGCGCTGCGCCGCTGCGTCTGAGCCCCTGCGGGGAGCGTGTGCTTATCTGCAAGTACACATCGCTTTTTTCGACGGTCTGGCGCGGAATTTGCTGAAAGAGGCCGTGGGCGCAGCGGGGGGTGATTCCCCTCGTGCGCTTCCATAAGAGCCTTACGTATTTTCCCCATTCCGTGTGCACCGAAATGCTCAGTACGATCGATCTAACGCTCAGTACACTGATCTTTATTGGGGCTGATGGCACTGAGCCGGTGCGCGCGGATCCACCCACGTTCGAAAAGCGAGTTCCCATGAAATCCCTCCTGTTGAACACCGGCACCCGACTCCTGATCTCCGCCTGCCTGGTGGCCGCCGGCACCGGCGCCGCGCTGGCGCAGGGACCCGCCGCCGCCTTCCCGACCAAGCAGGTCGACATCACCGTGCCGTACCCGGCCGGTGGCGGGGTGGACCTGCTGGCCCGCCTGATCGGCGCGCAGCTGAGCGCGGGCGGCCATCCGGTGGTGGTCGACAACCGGGCCGGCGCCGGCGGCACCGTGGGGGCGCGCTATGTGGTGGGCCGGCCGAAGGACGGCCATTCGCTGCTGATGATGAACGACGCCTATTCGCTGGCGCCGGCGGTGTTCAAGACGCTGCCCTACGACCCGAAGAAGGACCTGGAAGCGGTGATCAACGTGGCCTGGGCGCCGATGCTGGTGCTGGTGCCGGCCTCGTCGAAGTACCGCACCATGGCCGACCTGGTCACCGCCGGCAGCGCGCCCGGCGCGGTGTCGATGTCGTACGGCTCCTGCGGCGCCGGCACCGACCCGCACCTGGCCGGCGAGATGCTGAACATGGCGTTCAGGATGAAGAGCACCCACGTGCCCTACAAGGGCTGCGCGCCCGCCATGGTGGACGTGATGGGCGGGCAGGTCGACTACGGCGTGATCACGATTTCCGGTGCGCTGCCGTACCTGGCCTCCGGCAAGATGCGCGCCCTGGCGATCACCTCCAAGGACCGCTCCAAGGCGGTGCCCGAGGTGCCCACCGTGGCCGAGAGCGGCGCGCCCGGCTACGAACTGAGCCAGTGGCAGGGACTGGCGGTGCCGGCCGGCACGCCCGAGGACACCAAGCAGGCGATCTACCGCTCGGTGGCCGCCATCATGAAGACCGACACCATGCAGAAGAAGCTGCTCGACCTGGGCTACACCCCGGCGTCGGACAACCCGGCCGCCTTCCAGAAGATCGTCAACGACGACATCGTGCGATTCGCCGCACTCGCCAAGAAGATCGGCCTGACGCTCGACTGAGCGCGCCCCGATTTCATCCCCGACAGACAAGGAGAACCCCCATGAGCAAACTCGAACTGAGCGTCTCGATCGGCAACTACGACCGCACCCAGGCGATCTTCGACGGCCGCGCGCCGATCGAGGGCTGCAACGTCCGCGCGGTGTCGATCGAGCCGGAAGAAGCCTTCCACCGCGCCTTCCGCTATCAGGAATTCGACGTCACCGAAATCTCGATGAGCAGCCACATGATGACCACCGCGCGCGGCGACAGCGCCTACATCGCGGTGCCGGCCTTCCTGTCGCGGGTGTTCCGCCAGTCGGGCATCTATGTGCGCACCGACCGCGGCATCGACAAGCCCCAGGACCTGAAGGGCAAGAAGATCGGCGTGCCCGAATACCAGATCACCGCCAACGTGTGGGCGCGCGGCATCCTGGAAGACGAGTACGGCGTCAAGCCCAGCGACATCCTGTGGCGCCGCGGCGGCGTCGAGGAACCGGGCCGCGGCGAACGCGCCCCGATCCAGCTCGACCCGTCGATCGACCTGCAGCAGATCCCCGACGACAAGACCCTGTCGGGCATGCTCGAATCCGGCGAACTCGACGGCGTGATCGGCGCCCGCGCACCGTCGTGCTTCCTGCGCGGCGCGCCCAACGTCGGCCGGCTGTTCGGCGACAACTACATCGAGGCGGAGAAGGACTATTTCCGCCGCACCCGCATCTTCCCGATCATGCACATGGTGGGCATCCGCCGCAGCCTGGTCGAGCAGAATCCGTGGCTGCCGGTGAGCGTCTACAAGGCCTTCATCAAGGCCAAGGCGCTGGCGGTGAAGGAGCTCGACGAGATCTGCCACCTGGCCGTCACCCTGCCCTGGATGGTGCACCACCACAACGAGGCCAAGGCCCTGATGGGCGAGGACTACTGGCCCTACGGCCTGGAGGCCAACCGCCACACCATCGAGACCTTCGCCCGCTACCACCATGCGCAGGGCCTGTCGAAGCGCCTGGTGGCACCGGAAGAGCTGTTCGCCGCCTCGGCGCTGGACCTGTCGAAGATCTGATCGCACCGCCATGAAAGCACCCGTCGTCGACTACGTCCGCCCGAGCAGCGTCGAGGAAGCGCTGCGCTGCCTGAGCGAGATCGACAACGCGCGGGTGCTGGCCGGCGGCCAGTCGCTGATGGCGATGCTCAACATGCGCTTCGCCTTCCCCGACTGCCTGGTCGACATCAACCGCATCGCCGAGCTGGCGCATATCCGCGACACCGGCACCGCGATCGAGATCGGCGCCATGACGCGCCAGCGCGACGTGGAGTTCTCCGAGGTGGTGGCCGCCCGCCTGCCGATCCTGCGCGAGGCGATCGTCAACGTCGGCCACCGCCAGACCCGCAACCGCGGCACGGTCGGCGGCAGCCTGTGCCAGCTCGACCCGTCGGCCGAGATTCCCACCATCGCCACCGCGATGGACGCGGTGATCTCGGTGGGCAGCGTGCGCGGCCGGCGCGAGATCGCCATGGCCGACTTCCCCGCCGGCTACATGTCGCCCTCGCTCGAAGCCGACGAGATGCTGCTGGGGGTGACATTCACGCCCTGGGCGGCCGGCCACGGCCATGCCTTCCTCGAATTCTCGCGGCGCCACGGCGACTTCGCCATCGCCTCGGCGGCGGTGCTGCTGGAGCGCGGCGCCGACGGCCTGCTGAACCGGGTGTCGATCACCCTGGGCGGCGTGGCCTCCGCGCCGATCCGCATGCGCCAGGCCGAGGCCGCGCTGACGGCCACCCGCGCCGCGCCGGCCGACCTGGACCGGGCCGCGGCGCTGTGCGGCCAGGTCGACGCCTCGACCGACAGCTATGTGCCCGGCTGGTACCGCCAGCGGCTCGCCCGGGTGCTGTCGCGCCGGGCGCTCGCAGCAGCGCTGGAACGCGCCGAACCATGATGGACACGTCCTTGGATTCCTCGTCCTCTTCTTCTTTTTCTCCATCTTCTTCCGAACGCTCGCGCCCGCGCCCGATCACGCTGCATGTCAACGGCCGCGCCTGCACCGGCGTCACCGAGCCGCGCGAGCACCTGGCCGACTTCCTGCGCGGCACCCTGCACCTGACCGGCACCCATGTCGGCTGCGAGCACGGCGTCTGCGGCGCCTGCACCGTCATCGTCGACGGCGTGTCGGCGCGCAGCTGCCTGATGCTGGCGGTGCAGGGCGAGGGCTGCCAGGTCACCACCATCGAGGGGCTGGCCGCGCCGGATGCCGAGCCGCATCCGCTGCAGCAGGCCTTCACCGAGCTGCATGCGCTGCAGTGCGGCTTCTGCACGCCGGGCATCCTGATGTCGCTCAAGGAGCTGCTGGATGCCAACGACGACCCCGACGAAGCCACGGTGCGCGACGTGCTGTCGGGCCACCTGTGCCGCTGCACCGGCTACCAGAACATCGTCGCCGCGGCCCTGCGCGCGGCGGCCCTGATGCGGGAGCGCGCAGCCCATGGCGCTTGACCCGAAACACCCCGGCGTGGGCCTGAGCCCGCTGCGGCTGGAAGACGACGCGCTGCTGCGCGGCCAGGGCCGCTTTCTCGACGACATCCCGGTCGAGGGCGTGCTGCACGCCTGCTTCGTGCGCAGCCCGCATGCCCATGCCCGCATCCTGTCGATGGACCTGGCCGACGCCCGCGCCCTGCCCGGCGTGGTGGCGGTGTTCGCCCAGGCCGACCTGTTCGGCGAGCTCACCACCTGGCGCATGCCGCTGGGCTTCCCGCTGGCGGCGCTGCCCGAGAACACCACGCCCTTCGTGCTGGCCGCCGAGGAAGTCGCCTTCGCCGGCGAGGCCTGCGCGGTGGTGGTGGCCACCAGCCGCCACATCGCCGAAGACGCCGCCACCCGGGTCGCCATCGACTGGCAGGTGCTGCCGGCGGTGGCCGACTGCCGCGACGCGGTGCGGCCCGACGCGCCCCTGGTGCGCACCGAGCTGGGCGAGTCCGGCAACGTGCTGCAGGCCTACACCCTGGAATACGGCGAGATCGACGCCGCCTTCGCCGAGGCCGCGCTGGTGCTGGAGGACGGCTTCTGGACCCACCGCGGCTGCGCCCACCCGATGGAGGGCCGCGGCGTGCTGGCCGCGCCGGATGCGGCCACCGAATCGCTTACCGTCTGGTCGTCGACCCAGATGTCGCACGAGCTGCACTACACCCTGGCGCTGATGCTGGGCCAGCCGGAGGACCGGCTGCGGGTGATCGTGCCGGACGTCGGCGGCGGCTTCGGCGCCAAGTTCATGATCTATCCGGAGGAGATCGCCATTCCGGCGGTGGCCCGCAAGCTCGGCCGCCCGGTGAAATGGGTGGAGGACCGGCGCGAGAACTTCCTCACCTCGATCCAGGAGCGCGACCAGTACTGGCAGGTCGCGCTGGCGGCCACCGCCTGCGGCCGCATCCTGGGCCTGCGCGGCAGCTTCGTGCACGACCACGGCGCCTACACCCCGCAGGGCACCAACGTGGCCTACAACGCCGCCTCGTCGATCAGCGGCCCCTACGCATTGCCGGCCTACCGGATGGACGTGCAGGTGGCCCACACCAACAAGGTGCCGGTGGCCACGGTGCGCGGCGCGGGCTATCCGCAGGCGGCCTTCGTGATGGAGCGCATGGTGGACCGGCTGGCGCAGGAGGTCGGCATCGACCGCCTGGAAGCGCGCCGCCGCAACATGATCCCGCCGGAGAAGATCCCCTACACCAAGCCCCTCAAATCCCGCGCCGGCGTGCCGCTGACCATCGACAGCGGCGACTTCCCGCAGCTGCAGGCGCGCGCCGCCGAGGCCATCGATTTCCCCGGCTTCCCGGCGCGCCGCGCCGCGTCGGCCGCACGCGGCCTGCTGCGCGGCATCGCCCTGGCCAACGCGGTCAAGCCGACCGGCCGCGGCCCCTACGAGACCGCGCGGGTGCGCATCCAGCCCTCGGGGCGCATCAGCGTCTACACCGGCGCGCTGGCGATGGGGCAGGGCATCAAGACATCGCTGGCGCAGATCTGCGCCGCGCATTTCGGGCTGCAGGCGCAGGCGGTCGAAGTGTTCGCCGGCGACACCGGCTACATCGGCTACGGCATGGGCGGCTTCGCCAGCCGGCAGTCGATCATGGCCGGCTCGGCGGTGAACGAAGCCGCGGCGCGGGTGGCGGCCAAGGCCATCGCCGCGGCCGCCGCGGTGCTGAAGACCGATGCCGCGACGCTGCAGCTGTCGCAGGGCGAGGTGCACACCGCAGACTTCGCCCAGCGCATCTCGCTGGCCCGGCTGGCGATGCTGCTCAAGGGCGTGCCCGGCTACGGCCAGCCGATCGCCGGCGACCCGGGCCTGGACGAGACGGTGCATTTCCACTGCGACGCGCAGACCTATGCCGGCTCCTCCCACGCCTGCGAGGTGGAGGTGGACGCCGCCACCGGCGCGGTGCACATCGCCCGCTATGTGGCGGTGCAGGACAGCGGCACCCTGATCCATCCGCAGATCGCCCACGGCCAGGTGCACGGCGGCGTGGTGCACGGCATGGGCAACGCCCTGTTCGAGTGGATGGGCTACGACGCCAACGCCCAGCCGCTCACCACCACCTTCGCCGAATACCTGCTGCCGACGGCGCCCGAGGTGCCCGACATCGAGGTGATCTTCCAGCCCTCGCCGACGGTGCTCAATCCGCTCGGGGTCAAGGGCATCGGCGAGTGCGCCACCATCGCCGTCGCGGCCGCCCTCATCGGCGCGGTGGAGGACGCGGTGCGCGACCACCGCATCCGCATCACCGAATTTCCCCTGACGCCGGTGCGCCTGGCCGAACTGCTGGACGCGGCCGAGGCAGACGCCGCCTCGCCCGCCGCATCCGACGCATCCGCCACGCCGGCCGGCACCTGAGCCCCACCGCGAGAGACACCCCCCCATGGAATTCACCAACACCTTTCATGTTCCGCTGCCGATGGACCAGGCCTGGAAGCTGATGCTCGACGTGCCGCGCATCCTGCCCTGCCTGCCCGGCGCCCGGCTCACCGAAGTGCTGGGCGACAACCGCTACCGCGGCTCGGTGTCGGTGAAGCTGGGCCCGATCAAGCTGGCCTTCGACGGCCAGGCCGAACTGGTGCGCACCGACGAGGTCCGCCACATCGCCTGGCTGCAGGGCGCCGGTCTCGACCCGAAGGGCCGCGGCTCGGCGCAGTCCGAGTTCAGCTTCGCGCTGACCGAGGCCGCGGGTGGCCACGGCACCGACGTGACGGTGACCACCCAGCTGCAGCTGTCGGGCGCGGTGGCGCAGTACGGCCGGGGCAGCGGGATGATCGCGGAGGTGGCGGGGCACATCCTCAAGCAGTTCGAGGAGAACCTGGCGGA
>JAKONS010000465.1 GCA_022701845.1 Burkholderiaceae bacterium | reverse complement strand
GTGGCGATGGTGGCGCCGCGCACATCGTTGCTGTGAAAGCCGGTGCCGGCGTTGGCATACAGCTCGTGCGCCGGCGTCAGCAGGTAGGCCAGGCCCAGCTTCGGGCTGGCGATGGCGTCGTGGCCGCGGCCGCTGTTGGCCGCGCCGTAGACCGCCTCGCGCCCCTGCACGTCGTAGCGCAGCAGGTCGCCGCGCAGGCCGGCATAGCCGCGCAGCCGGGTCGTGAAATCGACCGACTGCTGGCCGTATACCGAGAGCAGGTCCTGCGACACCTTGTCGTCGCGCACCGTCTGCAGCCGCTCCCGCGCCTCGGTGGCGTACAGCCCCACCTGGGCGATGCGGTCGCCGCGCCACTGCACGCCGAAGCTCGCCACCCCGTCGAACGGCCCCAGCCGGTTGGCCAGCTTGCGCGACGCCTGGGCGCCGAAGACGCGGCGCCGGTCGACCTGCTCGAACTGGTCGCCGTCGACCGGGTTGTTCAGGAAATAGGTGAAGTTGGAGAACAGGTCGAAGCGGTAGTCGATGGCGTAGAAGGCCAATTCGGTGTCGCCGTGCGGGCCCTTGTCGAACCATTTGCCCGACAGGCTCAGGCGCCGGCTGGCGCCGCCGTCGCTGCTGTCGAGCGAGCCGAAGCGGCCGAGTTCGCCGCTGTCGATCAGGCGCTGCGGAATCTGGTCGGTCGAGGTCCAGCGGCTGCGGTAGGCCATGCCGGTCAGGCTGAAGCCCCGCGCCTGCGAACCCTGCGAATAGCGCACCACCGCATTGGCCTTGCGCAGGCGCTCCGGCACCTCCCACGGGCCGTCGTTGCCTTCGAGCTCGATGGCGCCCATCCAGGTGCGGTCCTGCACCGTCTTCGAGCCGGCGGCGACGGTGCGGCGGAAGCCGTGCGGGCCGAGCGTGACTTCGGCGAACGGCGCGTCGAGCGCGCTCACATAGTCGAGCGCGGCGCTGCCGGCCAGCGAGAAATCGCCGCCGTCGGCGAAATACGGCCCCTTGCGGTAGCGCACGCCCGAAACCAGTTCCGGGATCAGGAAGTTCAGATCGGCATAGCCCTGCCCGTGGCCGTGGGTCGGCATGTTGACCGGCATGCCGTCGACGCTGACGGCGAAGTCGGTGCCGTGGTCGAGGTTGAAGCCGCGCAGGAAATACTGGTTGGCCTTGCCGTCGCCGGAGTGCTGGGTGGCGACCACGCCGGGCACCGCCTCGACGATGTCGCCGGGGCGCAGCTTGGGCCGGGTCTGGAAGGATTCCTTCTCGGCCGCGCCTTCGCTGGCGCTTTCCGCCATGCCGATGGCAGCGTCGCGCGGGCCGCGCACCTCGACATCGGGCAGGTGGGTACGGCTGCCTTCCGGCGGCTCGTGGGCGAATGCGGCGCCCGCCATCAGACAGAGGACCAGCGGGAAGGAGCGGCGGGGTGGGGCTGAAGCGGTATTCACGAGCGCTGGTGGAGAAATGCACGATTCTTGGCGCGGTCCGTGACAGCGGTTTGAAAAACCGCGCCGGCGCGCCTGCCGAGGCAAAAAATAAAAGCGCGTCAGGTGTGCGTTCGTCACCGTCCGGTCACCAGGGTGTAACGGCAGGTTTTTAAGCTGGACGTCCCGGGCCGAACGGCATCGCCGCGGCCGGCCCTCCCCGTTCCGACCGATTTCACAACGCTCTCCACCAAAGGAATCAACCCATGTTCAAGCACAGTCTTCAGCTGCGCGCGTCGGCGACCGCGGGCTTGCTGGCCCTGTTGACCGCCTGCGGCGGCGGCGGCAACTCGGTCGTCGTGGATGCCACCCCGACCACGCCGCCGCCCACTACCACCAACCCGCCGGGCTCCACCGCGCCCACCGCCGCGCAGCAGTCGAGCTTCGTCGCCGACTACGGCAACGGCGTGGCGATGCTCAACAGCTACGGCGGGCTGACCAGCACCGCCTTCGTCGACCTGTTCGACGACGCCTTCCTCGACGCCGGCTACGACAAGACCCAGGTGCGCAACAACCTGCAGCAGGAAGCCATCGCCCTGACCACCTCGCCCGACCTGTCGGCCTTCCCGCAGGTGAAGCTGTCGGGCATGACCATCGGCAACTGCGACGCGGCCAACGTCTGCACCCTGACCGCCACGGCCACCAACACCGACGCCGACAGCACCGCCGTGCCGTTCACCACCCGGGTGCGCCTGCAGAACGGCAAGTTCCGCCTGTACGGCGACCAGACCGCCGCCACCGCGACCTGACCCCGCCGCGTCATCGCCACCCGACTCCAGGACACCCATTCCATGAACACCTCCAGCCTCACCCTGCGCCAGAGCGCCGTGGCGCTCGCCGCCCTGGCCGCGCTCACCAGCGCGTTCGCGCCGCAGATCGCCGCGGCAGCCGACAAGGCCGCCGCCAAGCCGGCCGGCACCTATGTCGCCGGCGACTTCCACAACCACACCACCTGCTCCGACGGCACGCTGTCGATGAAGAAGCTGATCGACAAGTCGACCAAGACCTGGAACCTCGACTGGTTCGTGCAGGCCGACCACGGCGGCAGCAGCACGCGCAACTGCACGCTCGCCGAAGATCCGTTCGAGCCGGTGCCCGCCGGCTCCGGCCTCACCAGCAGCGCCACCGGCCCCTATCCGCCGGCCACCTACCCGAGCGGCGGCCAGCCGGCCAGCAGCGGCAAGGGGCCGAACCAGACCTGGGAAGCCACCATCGGCCGCAACGCCATCAAGGGCAACAGCACCGCCACGCCGAAGGCGATGTTCCGCTGGCAGGAACTCTCCGAGTTCCAGTACAAGATCACCGAAGACGAGAGCCGCGCGCGCCAGAAGCCGATCTGGATCGGCGTCGAGCAGAACGCACCGGGCCACGAACACGTCTCCACCACCGTGCTCAACGGCCAGCTGCCCTGGCCCTCGGCCGCCACTGGGGGCAACGCCAACCTGCAGGCGCAGTACGAATACTGCTTCGACCGCAGCGACACCGACAACAGCCGCGGTGCCGAGAACCAGTGGGATTGCTCGGTGGCCGGCAGCGCCAACAACGGCCAGCTGGACGCCACCGCCCGCAAGATCACCGGCAGCAACAGCGCCACCACCGCCAACCTCGGCCACCTGAAGACCGTCGAGGGCATCAAGTGGATGAACGAGAAGGCGCCGGGCACCAGCTACTTCGTGCCGGCCCACCTGGAGCGCGCCGGCGCCTACAACCCGACCGGCAACAACGGCTTCAACATCGAGCACCTGCGCAACTTCAACAACGCGGCACCGCGTGTGGCCTTCGGCTTCGAATCGATGCCCGGCCACCAGGCCGAAGGCAGCCGCGGCAGCTACGGCACCAGCGCGGTCGGCGGTGGCACTTATGGCGGCTCGGGCGTGTATGCGGCGCAGGTCGGCGGCGTCTGGGACGCCCTGCTGGGCGAAGGCCGCAACTGGTTCTTCTTCGCCAGCTCCGACTACCACAACCGCGGCAGCTTCGGCCCCGACCAACGCGAAACCACCGCCGACTTCTACCCCGGCGAATACACCCGCGACTTTGTCATGGTGCGCAAGGGCGCCGGCAACCTGACCGCCTCCGGCGTCATCGACGGCCTGCGCAGCGGCAACAGCTTCGTGGCCAACGGCCAACTGATCGACCGCCTGTCGTTCACCGTCTGCGCCATCAACCCGGGCCTGCCGCGCAACGCCGGCAAGGCGCTGCTGGAAAAAGCCGGCAGCAACGCGGTGGCGGCCAACGGCGACGTGCGGGTCGACGGCTGCGCCACCATGGGCGAGAAGCTGGTGGTGCGCCCCGGCGCCGACCTGATGGTGACGGTGGTGCTGCGCGATCCGCCGGGCACCAACAACGCGCCGTATACGTTCGCCAACCCGTCGCTCAAGCAGATCAACCTGGTGCAGCCGCTCAACC
The DNA here is from genome assembly GCA_022701845.1 of Burkholderiaceae bacterium. Next base: position 1,026 of record JAKONS010000465.1, on the reverse strand, counting down.
AGCCGGTGCTCGACCATGTGGACGTGATCAACGGCGCGGTGACCGGCTTCGTCGATCCGAGCGACGGCGCCCGCTACGCCGGCCTGCTGAACTCGCCCGCCGCCACCAACACCTCGGCCAAGGTGGCCAAGGTGTTCACCAGCAAGAACTGGACGGCCGCGGCCGACGGCACGCGCACCATGAGCTACATCGTGCCGGCGGCGAAGTCGTCGCAGTACTTCCGGCTGCGCGGCACCAACCTGCCGGCTTCGGTGCCCTTCGAGACCGATGCCGACGGCAACCCGCTGCTGGACTTCCTGGCGAACCCGGCCGACACCACCGTGGCCGGCAAGATCGCGTGCACCGACGCGGCCTGCCCGGCGCACATGCGCACCCTGGGCGGCGTGAAGTACTCCAGCTTCGACGTCGCCGGCTGGGCCGATCTCTGGTTCTACAGCAACCCGGTGTTCGTCGAAGTGCTGAACTCGGTCAAGGTCGCAGGCATCCGCTGATGCAGCCTGCCCACGCGCCCCGGGCCGACGCCCGGAGTGCCGTCGACCCGCCGGGCACGCTGCCGGCGGGACGCGACGCCGGCCTCGTGCCGGCTTTTTGCGTCATGGTGCTGTCGGGTGCCGCCGGCCTGGGCTGGCAGGTGGTCTGGACCGCGCAGTTCGGCACCGGCATGGGCCACGAGATGGTCGCGGTGCTGGCGGTGCTGGCCGCCTTTTTCGGCGGGCTGGCGCTGGGCGGCTGCGGGCTCGGCCGCGTCGTCGCCGCGAGCCGCTGGCCGGGCCGGTGGTATGCGGCCTGCGAGGCGGTGATCGCGCTGTGGGGTGCGCTCCTGGCCCTGCTGCTGCCGGACGCGATCGCCACCGCGTCGGCCTTCATCGGCGCGCAACCGTCGCTGGCATGGCACTGGAGCGTGGCGTTCGGGCTGCCGTTCCTGCTGCTGCTGCCCGCGGCCGCCGCCATGGGCGCCACGCTGCCGGCGCTCGAATGCCAGCTGCGCGCCGCGCGCAGCCGGCTGGGCGCGCTGTATGCGGCCAA
>JAKONS010000458.1 GCA_022701845.1 Burkholderiaceae bacterium | reverse complement strand
TTCTGGCTGTCGACCACCGCCTTGGCCACGTCGTAGAAGCTGATGACGCCCATCAGCATGCCGGTGTTGAGCACCGGCAGATAGCGCGCATGGCGCTCCAGCATCATGCGGCGCACCTCGTCGAGCTCGGTCTCGGGCGTGCAGGTGAGCGGCGCGTCGTCCATCGCGCTGCGCACCAGCTTGCTGCCGACCGCGTTGCCGTTGGCGACGATGGTCTGGATCACCTCGCGAAAGGTCAGCATGCCGATCAGCTCGCCGTGCTCCATCACCACCAGCGAGCCGATGTCGCGCTCGGACATCGCCTCGACCGCGGTGGCCAGCGAATCGTCCGGCGAAACGGTGAACAGGGTGTTGCCCTTGACGCGGAGGATGTCGCTGACTTTCATGGGGGGCTCCTGGCGGGATGCGGTGCGTGGCGGTGCAGTGGGAAAACGCACGGTGCGGATAGGCGGAAATGGTGGCCGAGAACGGCAGCCGGCGCTGCTGCGGCACCGGCCGCGAGACTATAGCCGAGCCTGTCCGGGGAGCGCCTGCCTCCCCGCCCCCACCTCACATCACGTCGACCAGCCGCAGCCGCGCCAGCGCGAGGCGCTCCCAGATCTCCCGGGTGCTGGGCGTGCGGTCCAGCAGCAACCGCTCGGCCAGCGGCGCCAGCGGGGTCGTCTGCAGATCGGTCAGCAGCACCAGCCGCGGCTGCAGGCCGTCGCGCTCCTCGCGCAGCTGGCCCACCCAGTCAAGCGCGGTGAGCGCTTCGAGCACCGGCTCGATCTGCAGCGCATCGACCCGCAGGGTCTGCGCGATCTCGACCGTGTTGCGCCCGTGCAGGCCGGCACGCTGGGCCGCGCGCAGGTGCACCAGCACCTCCAGCGCCAGCTGGAAGTGCCAGCCGGCGCCGCCGCCGCGCCGCACCGCGCCAGCCAACAGGCTGGGCAGATAGGCCACCACCACCGCGCCCACCAGCACGATGTTCCAGGCGACGTACATCCACAGCAGCATGATCGGCATGCTGGCGAAGGCGCCGTACAGCACCGAATAGGTCGGCACCTGGCCGATGTAGAAGCCGAGCGCCTTGCGCGCGAGCTCCAGGCAGAGCGACACGCCGAGCGCGCCGATCCAGGCATGCGACCACTTCACCCGGGTGTTGGGCACGAAGTGGTAGAGCGATGCGATGCCGCCGGTGAGCAGGAAGAACTCGACCGTCGACAGCACCCAGCGCACCGCTCCGGGCATCACGCCGACCACGTCGCGCGAGAACGCGATCAGCGACGCGGTGGTGGCCAGGCTTACTGCCAGCACCAGCGGGCCGCAGGTGATGGCCGCCCAGTAGATCAACAGCCGCTGCGCCAGCCCGCGCGGGCGGCGCACCCGCCAGATGCGGTTGAGGGTACGGTCGATGGTGAGGATCAGCGCCAGCGCGGTGAGGAACAGCGCGGTCAGGCCCGCCACGCCAAGCCGGCTGGCCATGCTGGCGAACTGGGTCATGTAGCCCAGCACCTGCCGGGCGATGCCCTCGGGCACCAGGCTCGCGATGAGCCAGCGCTGCAGCTGCTCCTGCATCTTGCCGAACATTGGAAACGCGGTGAACACCGCCAGCGCCACCACGAAGAACGGCACCAACGCCAGCATGGTGGTGAAGGTGAGGCTGCCGGCCGTCAGCGCCAGCTGGTCTTCCCGGTAGCGCTCGCGCAGCAGGAGGGCCGCCACCCGCCAGGGAAACGCCGCCACATCGCGCGCCGCGGCGACCGCGCGACGCCGTCCATGCCGTGCCGCGGCACGCAGGCGCGATGGGAAAAACGCCCTGCCGGGCGCCTGCGGAGGCGACAGGAACATGCTCGCTATGATGCCATCGCGATGATCCAGCCCTCCCCTTCCGTGCGCCGAACCCGTCTGCTGGCGGTCGCCAGCCTGCTGGGCCTGATCGTGTTGAGCCTGGCCTGGGAGCTGCTGCTGGCACCCCTGCGACCGGGCGGTTCCTGGCTGGCGCTGAAGGCCCTGCCGCTGTGCCTGCCGCTGGCCGGATTGCTGAAGAACCGCATGTACACCTACCGCTGGGTCAGCCTGCTGGTGTGGCTGTATTTCACCGAAGGCGTGGTGCGCGCCTGGGGCGACCGGCCGCCCGGCAACTGGCTGGCGATGGTAGAGGTGACGCTGTGCCTAGCGCTGTTCGCCGCCTGCGCGATGCATGTGCGGCTGCGGCTGCGCGCGCCACGGCCCGACGACGCGGCCCCCGCCGCCACCCACGCTCCGGCCACCGGCGCCTGACTTTGCATGACCTCCGCAGCCGACCTCACCCCTTTCCTGTCCACCCTGCGCCGGATCGTCGGCGACGCCCATGTGCTGACCGAGGGCGACCTCACCGCCTACGAGCAGGACTGGCGCAAGCGCGACCGCGGCCGCGCGCTGGCGGTGGTGCGCCCCGCCGGCACCGCCGAGGTGGTGGCGGTGGTGCGGGCCTGCGCGGCGGCCGGCGTGTCGCTGGTGCCCCAGGGCGGCAACACCGGCCTGGTCAACGGTTCCACTCCCGACGCGTCGGGCCGCCAGGTGGTGCTGAGCCTGGGCCGCATGGCGGCGATCCGCGCGGTGGATGCCGAGAACCTCACCGTCACCGTCGAGGCCGGCTGCGTGCTGCAGACCCTGCAGGAGGCGG
>JAKONS010000453.1 GCA_022701845.1 Burkholderiaceae bacterium | reverse complement strand
GTCAACGGCGTGCCGGTGTTCTGCCGCGGCGCCTGCTGGACCACCGCCGACGTGCTGCGCCTGGTGGCCGACCCCGAGGCCACCCGCGCCACCCTGCGCCTGGCGCGCGACGCCGGCATGAACATGCTGCGCGTCGGCGGCACCATGTTCTACGAGGCCGACCATTTCTATGCCGCCTGCGACGCGCTCGGCATCCTGCTGTGGCACGACTGGATGTTCGCCAACATGGACTATCCGGCCGACGACGCGGCCTTCGTCGCCAGCGTCGAGGCCGAGGCGACGCAGTTCCTGCGCCGGGTGCAGCGCGCGCCCAGCCTGGGCCTGCTGTGCGGCAACAGCGAGATCGAGCAGCAGGCGGCGATGCTGGGGCTGGAGCAGCCGATGTGGCGCAGCCCGCTGTTCGGCGAGGTGCTGCCCGCCATCGGCCGGCGCCTGCGGCCGGACGTGCCCTACTGGCCGTCGAGCCCGGCCGGCGGCGTGCTGCCGTTCCAGGTGGATGCCGGCGCCTCGCACTATTTCGGGGTCGGCGCCTATCTGCAGCCGCTCACCGACGCCCGCCGCGCCGGGGTGCGTTTCACCTCGGAATGCCTGGCGTTCGCCAACGTGCCCGAGCCGGAAACCCTCGACGAATTCCTGGCCGACGGCCAGTCGCCGCTGCACCACCCGCGCTGGAAGGCCCGGGTGCCGCGCGACAGCGGCCCGGGCTGGGATTTCGACGACGTGCGCGACCATTACCTGGCCCAGCTGTTCGGCGTCGACCCGATGCGGCTGCGCTATGCCGACATGGAGCGCTACCTGACCCTCAGCCGCATGGCCAGCGGCGAGGCGATGGCCGCCGCCCTGCGCGAATGGCGGCGCGACGGCTCCGCCTGCGCCGGCGCCATCGTCTGGTTCCTGCGCGACCTGTGGCCGGGCGCCGGCTGGGGCGTGATCGACGCCCACGGCCGGCCCAAGGCCGCCTGGTACTACCTGCGCCGCGCCATGGCGCCGGTGGCGCTGTTCATGACCGACGAGGGCGTCAACGGGCTGGCGCTGCATGCGGTCAACGACGGCCCGCAGCCGATCGAGGCCGAGGTCGAGCTCACCCTGTACCGCCACGGCGAGAAGCCGGTGGCCCAGGGCCGCCGCGCGCTGCGGGTGCCGGCGCACGGCAGCGCCCAGGTGCGCGGCGACGGCCTGTTCGGCCATTTCACCGACAGCACCTACACCTACCGCTTCGGCCCGGCCGGACACGACGTGGCGCATGCGGTGCTGCGCGACGCGGCCAGCGGCGCGCTGCTGGGCGAGGACTTCTACTTCCCCCTCGGCCGGGGCTTCGCGGTGCAGCCGGCGCTCGGCCTGTCGGCCACGCTGGCGGCCGACGGCGCCGACGCCTGGACCCTCACCGTGCGCTGCCCGCGCTTCGCCCAGGCGGTGGCCATCGACGCGCCGGGTTTCGCCGTGGACCACAACTATTTCCACCTGGCGCCCGGCAGCGAGAAGACGGTGCGTCTGGCCGCGCGCACGCCCGGCACCCGGCTGCGCGCCAGCGTGCAGGCGGCCAACGGCGCCGAGCGCGTGGTGCCGGCACCCGCACCGGCCCCGACGCCGCCAGCCGCGCCGGCCGCGCCGTCGGCGGCGGCGGACACAAGAACAGAGACAGCCACTGAGACCCCCCTCCGCCCATGAGCAACCTGCAACCCTCCGCCATCTCGCTCGACGCGCGTCCGGTGAGCTTCGACCGCGACGGCCGCAAGCTGTTCGGCTGGTACCACCCGCCGGCGCGGCCCGACGGCGGCAACCGCGACTGCCTGGTGGTGATGTGCAACCCGATCGGCTACGACGCGATCTGCACCCACCGCCACTACCGCCAGCTGGCGCTGCGGCTGGCCGATGCCGGCTTCGCGGTGCTGCGCTACGACCACCACGGCACCGGCGATTCCTCGGGCACCGACGAGAACCCCGAGCGCATCCTGGCCTGGACCCGCGGCGTCTCGCGCGCGGTCGATTTCGGCCAGCAGCTGAGCGGCGCGCGCCGGGTCAGCCTGTTCGGCGTGCGCATGGGCGGCACGCTGGCGCTGGCCGCCTCCGCCGCGCCCGGCCAGTCGGCCGCGCGCGCCGACACGGTGGTGGCCTGGGCGGCCTTCACCTCGGGCTCGCTCTATCTGCGCGAGATGCGCGCGATGCGCCTGATGCGGGCGGTCGACGGCAGCAGCGAGACCCTCGAAGGCGAGCCCGAGGCCGATGCCGGCGAAGAGGCGGGCGGCTACCTGATGACGCAGTCGTCGATCGAGGCGATGAGCGAGCTCGACCTGACGGTGCTGCTGACGCCCGAGCAGACCACCGGCCGCCGGGTGCTGCTGCTGCAGCGCGACGACATTCCGCAGAACGAGCGCCTGCCCAAGCACCTGGCCAAGGTGGGCGCGCTGGTCACGAAGAGCGAGGTGCCCGGCTACGCGGCCATGATGCGCGACACCTTCGATGCGGTGGTGCCCGACGCGGCGCTGACCGAGATCCGCGAATGGCTGGAGGACCGCTACCCGCTCGACGGCCACCTGGGCTCGGCGCTGGTGCCGGCCGAGGGCGACGGCGGCTTTCTCACCGCGCCCGACGGCGCCGGCGAATCGATGCGCGAGACGCCGGTGCGTTTCGGCCCGCACGGCAACCTGTTCGGCATGCTGACCACGCCGGTGGTGCCGCAGGCCCAGCGCGGGCGCACCGCGGTGGTGTTCGTGACGACCGGCTCGAACCACCATATCGGCCCCAATCGCATGTACGTGACGCAGAGCCGGGCGCTGGCCTCGCTCGGCTTTCTGGCGCTGCGCATGGACATCGGCGGCGTGGGCGAGAGCGCGGCCTCGCCGGGCCAGCGCGACAACCATCTGTTCGCCCGGCATTCGGTCGGCGAGGTGCACGACGGCATCGGCTTCCTGAAGACGCTGGGTGTCGAGAAGGTGGTGCTGGTGGGCATGTGCTCCGGCGCCTATCTGTCGTTCCGCGGCGCGGTGGCCGAGCCGGCGGTGGGCAGCATCGTGATGATCAACACCCAGGCGTTCGTCTGGCGCGAAGGCGACTCGATGGAGAACCGGCAGCGCAAGGGCATCCGCTCGCTGGGCTTCTACCGCAGCCGGCTGTTCGACCGCGGCACCTGGGGCCGGGTGGTGCGCGGCGACGTCGACGTCCGCCTGATCGCCTTCGGCATCGCCAACCTGCTGCGCAAGCGGGTCGCCAAGCGGCTGGCGGCGCTGGTGCGGCCGACCTCGATCGTGCCGCTGCATCAGCTGCAGGATTCGGGCGACGTGCACGGTTTGTTCCGCGCGCTGCTGCAGCGCGGGGTGAAGGTGTTCATGGTGTTCAGCGCCAACGACGGCGGGCTGGACGAGGTGCAGACGCTGCTGGGCGACAAGGCGGCGCGGCTGCGCAAGTTCGAGAACTTCCGGTTCCAGGTGGTGGACGGGGCCGACCATACCTTCACGCCGATGTGGGCCCAGCGCCGCCTCGGCGAACTCCTGACCCAACACGTCCTCCGCACCTACGGCTGAGAAAAGGTGGGGTAAATCTTCTGCGCGTCCCGATCTCGCGCCTGTGGTCCTCAACGTACTGGAGTACGTCTCCGGTCCTCGACGCGAGCTCGGGCCTGCTCGACAACGATTTCCCCCCACCTTTTCGCGCCGCTACCCGTTCTTTTTGAGGCTCGCCTTCGGCATCGGGGGGGCAGGAATCGGTAAGCCTTGCTGATTGCTGGCGTATTTAGATGACATACCATCTATTGGTTTGTCACTCTTGCGGGCGGGGCGGGTTTATGGATGTTCTGGACGACCATGACATGCGGCGGTTCGCGGCGCTGTTGTCGCGGGATGCGCGGCAGTGGCGCAGGTCGATCGACGAGGCGCTGCGGCCGCAGGGGCTGACCGAGGCGA
>JAKONS010000440.1 GCA_022701845.1 Burkholderiaceae bacterium | reverse complement strand
GCCGCCGAGATGCACCTCACCGCCAGCGCCGTCAGCATGCAGATGAAGCAGCTGGAGGCCTGGTTCGGCCAGCCCCTGTTCGACCGCTCCGGCCCGCAGATGCGGCCGACCCCGCTGGCGCGCGAGGCCTGCGCCGCCATGGGCGAGGCGCTGCACAAGCTCGAAGCGCTGCGCGAGCGCTCGCAGATCGCGGTGCGGGGCGTGGTCAAGCTGGGCGTGCTCGAATCGATGCTGCCGGCGCTGCTGCCGCCGATCCTGCATTACGTGAAGGAAAAGCATCCCGAGCTCGACATCCAGCTGATCTCCGGCCGCACCGTGCTGCTGACCGCCGCGGTGAAGGCCGGCGAGCTCGACGCGGTGCTGGTGGCGCAGCCCGACGACGGCGGCTCCAGCCGGCTGCTGTGGCACCCGATGGAGCGGCGCGAACTGGTGCTGGTGGCGCCGCCGACCAGCGTCGAGACCACCGCGGCCGACCTGCTGGCGCGCTACGAGTGGATCCGCTACGACCCGAAGACGATTTCCGGCGCGCTGGCCAAACGCCATGTCGAGGCGCTCGGCCTCAAACCCCGGGTGCGGCGCGAGTTCGACAGCGCCGCCGCCATCCTGTCGATGGTGAGCGCGGGCTTCGGCGTGTCGGTGGTCGAGATCTCCGAGCCCAGCCTGCTGGCCGCCTACCCGGTGCGGGTCATCCGCCTGGCCGAGCCGCGCCCGGTCTACCAGCTGGCCCTGGCCGTGCGCAAGGCCGACGGCGACAAGCGCACCCTGGCGGCGCTGCAGGACGCGCTGCACTACGCGCTGGTGCAGGCGCAGCACCGCCGCAAGCTCGACCTGCACGCCCACGCCCACGCGCCGCAGTAGGGCGGCCAGCGGCGCGCGGCCTCAGGCGTCGACCAGTTCCGCGGTGATCTTGTCCTCGGCGATGCGGGGGTTGCGGATCGTCTCGTCGCCGAAGGCGCTGATGGTCCACGCGCGTTCCCGGATGCCGGCGCGGGTGGCGGTGAAGGTGATCTGCACCAGCACGTTCTCCTCGGAGCCGTTCCACACGCCGCGGTAGACCGGCTCGCCGGAGGAGTGGTCGACGCTCGATTCGTTGTCCTGGCTCGAGAACTCGATCGCGTCGAAGGTCAGCGCGAATTCCTCGTCGCTCCCGTCGGTGGTGTAGGCGACGACGACGTATCCGCTCAGCTCGGCTTCCATGGGTTCTTCTCCATTCTGGTGATGCGGCAAGTTTCGCCGCGGGCAACCGTAATTGGTGACAACCACAACCATATGTCACAAACGTCTCATATAATGCGAACGGTTCGCATTTGCTTTTGAAGTGAGCGCAACGTGCCGCCGTGCCCTCGCCGCACCGTGCCTGTCTATTTCTCTTTCGGTACCGCCCATGACTCCCGCACCCTCCGCCCTGTTCGCCCGCACGCCCGTCGCCACGCTCGCTCGCCAGATGGTCGGGCTCGGCATGCTGGTCGCCGCGACCGGCGCCGCCGCGCAGCAGCAGCAGCAGACCGTCGACACCCGCATTCAGCTGCGCGAGGTGAACGTGTCCGACCAGGCGGAGGCGATCGGCGGCCTGCAGAAGACCTATTCCGGCGGCCAGTTCGCCCGCGGCGGCGATCTCGGCATCCTCGGCAAGACCGACCTGATGAACGTGCCCTTCAGCACCACCAACTACACCTCCGAGCTGATCGACAACCAGCAGGGCCTGACCGTCTCCGACGTGGTGATGAACGACGCTTCGGTGCGCACCCTGCAGGCGCGCGGCGGCTTCGGCGACGACTACCAGATCCGGGGCTTTCCGGTCGGCTCGCGCGACGTCAGCATGAACGGCCTGTACGGCCTGGCGCCCTCGACCCGCATGCCGCTGGAGATGATCGAGCGGGTGGAGGTGCTCAAGGGCCCGGGCTCGCTCACCAACGGCGTCGGCCCCAACGGCAGCGTCGGCGGCAGCATCAATGTGGTGACCAAGCGCGCCTCCGACATTCCGCTGACCCGGCTGACCACCACCTACATGGGCAAGGCCCAGTTCGGCACCCACCTCGACGTGGGCCGGCGCTTCGGCGAGGACAACCAGTGGGGCATCCGCGCCAACGGCGTGTGGCGCAACGGCGAGGGCAACGTCGACGGCGGCCGCCAGCGGGTGGGGCTGGGCTCGCTCGGCCTGGACTATGCCGGCACCCGGCTGCGCGCCTCGGTCGATTTGCTGTATTCCGAGGGCAAGACGGTCAGCTTCCGGCCGCAGGGCGCTTTCCTGGCCGGCATCACCCGGGTGCCGGCGGTGCCCGACAACCGCACCAGCTTCTATCCCGGCGCGGTGCTGACCGACAAGGCCAAGACGGTGATCTCGCGCGTCGAGTACGACCTGAACGACCGCACCACCGCCTACGGCAGCATCGGCTACAGCGAGGTCGACAGCCAGCAGGGCTTTCCCACCGCCGCCAGCCGCATCAACAGCGCCGGCAACTTCACCGTGCGCAACGGCTACTACGACGAATACAACAAGACCACCTCGTCGGACTTCGGCGTGCGCACCCGCTTCACCACCGGCGCCATCGGCCACACCGTGGTGGCGTCGGGCAACAGCCTGCAGCGCGAGACCGGCTTCTTCTACCAGCTGACCAACACCGCCGTCGCGTCGAACATCTACAACCCGTCGCCGCTGCCGGCGATCAATTTCGCGCGCGGCAACCCGAGCAAGAGCGCCGACCTGCAGCACTACAGCTTCGCCCTGGCCGACACGCTGTCGATGTTCGACAACCGCCTGCTGCTGACCCTGGGCCTGCGCGACCAGACCATCGAGCAGAAGAGCGTCAACGGCTCGACGCCGTACAAGTCCAGCACGATCACGCCGCTGGTGGGCGTGGTGGTCAAACCGATGCCCAACGCCTCGGTCTACTACAACCACACCGCCGGCCTGAGCGCGGGCGGCACCGCCGGCGCCACCTATGCCAACGCCGGCCAGGTGTTCGCGCCGCAGAAGTCCAAGCAGAACGAAGTGGGCGTGAAGTACGACTGGGGCACCGTCATCACCCAGGCCGCGCTCTACCAGCTCACCCGGCCCAGCACCCTGATCGAGAACAACGTCTACCCCTTCGGCGGCGAGCAGCGCAACCGCGGGCTGGAGCTCACCGCCTACGGCGAGGTGCAACGCGGCCTGCGCGCCATGGCCAGCGCCGCCTTCACCGACGCCAAGCTGACCCGCACCGCCGGCGGCACCAACCAGGGCAAGGACGCGCCGGGCGTGCCCGACAGCACCTTCAATTTCGGACTCGACTGGGACACCCCGTGGGTGCCGGGCCTGAGCCTGAACGGCCGGGTCATCAACACCTCGTCGCTCTACTACGACGCGGCCAACCTGCTGCGCATGCCGTCGTGGACCCGGGTCGACCTGGGCGCGCGCTACCGCACGCTGGTGGCCGGCAAGAACGTGGTGTTCCGCGCCAGCCTGGAGAACGTGGCCGACAAGGCCTACTGGGTGACCGCCAGCGGCTATGTCACCGTCGGCGCGCCGCGCACTTTGATGATGTCGGCCGCCATCGATTTCTGAGGCCGGCGCCGCGCTGCCGCGGTGAGGCGGCCCTGCAACACCGCGGCTTTCGATCAGGCAATTCCTACAGGCGGGTGGCGCGCGACGGCATAGAAGGGAAGGTCGCCACGTTCCTTTCCCGCCCCATGACCATCGACGACGTCCGCCCGCCGAAAGCCGCCCGCACCGCCCCGGGCACCAACCCGCTGAAACAGCGCGACGAAACGCTGGCGGTGCTGGAGAGCTGGCACGGACTCACTTTCCGGCCGTCGAGGCGGACGCGCCTGCTGCCGCTGATCACGGTGGGGCTGCTGCTGGTGGCCTGTGCGTGGGGGGCGTCGCTGGCCTGGGTGTGAGCGGGTGCTCAGATCGGTATGACGATCAGGGTGTCGATGCGGCTGGAGTCGAGCACCACGGTGCGTTCGCGTAGCAGGCACCGTTCGCCGCCGGTGTCGATGCGGTCGGCATAGAAGCCGCTCAGGAACAGTTCCGCCGAGCCACCTTCCATGATGCGGATCAGCCCGAAACTGCTCTGCACCTCGGCGATGTTTCCCTGCATGCCGACCAGCATCGGCGCGCTCAGCAGGTGGCGGTAGTGGTGGGGCGCGTAGATGTTGGCGTTCAGCATCGAATACACCCGGTCCTTCATCATCGCCTTGTTGCGGCACTCCAGGATGCCGATCGGCATGTTCGCCTTGCGCGCCTCGCGGGTGGTGATGCGGTAGACCGCGTCGTCGGTGAAGAACTCGGGCCAGGCGTCGTAGCGCTCGTCGTCGATGCACTGCGCATAGGCATTGAGCAATTGGTGGATGCTGTCGTTCATGGGGAGCTTTCGGTTGCGCTTCAGATGCCGAGGACCTGCCGGTAGGCCTGCCAGAAGCCCCGCACCGACGCCTCGCTCACCCGGGATTCCTGGCTCTCGACGGTGCGGCCGCCCATCTGCAGCACCGTGCTGCCCTCGGGGTGCTCGCCGATCGCCCGCTGCACGAAATTGCCGATGATCCCGTCCTCCATCGACACCAGCCCGGCCGGCCCGACCAGGTTGGAAAGCGCCACCCGGATGTCGGTCTGCTGCGGCGTGTCGTCCTCGTAGCCGAACAGGATCCAGAACAGTTCGCAGGCCCCCATGCCGCGCGGCACCAGCACCCGGATGGCAAGCGAGTTCTGGATCTGCTGCACCACCATGTTCGGAAAGAGGCCCTGGATCGCGTGGGTGATGCCGTCGTCGAATTCCGGCCAGCTGGTGAGCACGCTGCGATCGCGCAGGGCGAAGTCATCGTCCTGGGCACGCAGGCCGCCGCTCTCGTAGTCGGTACCCTGGACGGCATCGGTCGCCATCTTCGAATAGCTGATGTGGTGGCCGCCGGTGCCGCCCAGCACCAGCCCGCCCTTCATCGACAGCCGGTTCAGCTTGAAGGTGGTGAAGAACAGGTGCAGCAGGCTGGCGTGGTAGGAGTCCTTGACGTTCTCCATGTACAGCTTCCAGTTGTTGTGCATGTACTGCGAGTAGCTGCCCAGGATGCGCACCGGCCGATTGAAGATGCGCTGCAGGTGCGCCGTCATCTCCGGGCCGAGGAACTCTTCCAGCGGCGGCGTCTCGTCGGAGAAGGTGGCGAACACCAGGCCGCAGAATTCCGCCACCCGCAGCTGGCGCAGGTTGTGGTCGCAGTGCTTGAAATCCGCCGGCATGCCGCCGATGCCCCGCACGCCGCGGTGGAACGCCACCGTCTTCAGGTTGCCCTGCAGGTCGTACGACCAGTTGTGATAGACGCAGGTGAAGTCGTCGCGGTGGCCGGTCTTCTCGAAGCACAGGGTCGCGCCGCGGTGCGCGCAGCGGTTGACAAAGGCGCTGAACTGCCGATCGGCGCTGCGCACCAGGACCACCGGCGTGTCGCCCACCGCGGTGGTCTTGAAGTCGCCGACCTTCGGCACCTCGATGTCCAACCCCAGGAAATTCCATACCGGACCCTGGAACAGCTTTTCCTGCTCGAGCCCGTAGAGCTCGGCATCGGTATAGATGTCGTAGGGCACGGCCGCGACGCCTTCCTGCATCCAGAAGACGCGCCGGTGTCCTGCGGTGGTGGCACCGCCGTCCGGGGTGCTGCGGGTGTCGATGTCGCTGTCCATGTTGTCCGTCTCCGTTGTCGTTCGATCAGTAATCCGCGGTGGCGCCGGAGGTCTTGATGACCTTGCCCCACAGCTCCAGCTGCTGGCGGGTGAAGCTGCCGAGCGCTTCCGGCGTGCTGCCGATCGGCGTCGCGCCCAGCGACACCAGCCGGCTGTTGAGTTCGGGCGAGGCCAGGCCGGTGGCGATCTCCTTCGACAGCCGGGAGACGACCGCGGCGGGCGTCCGGGCCGGCGCGTAGATCGCATACCAGGCGGTGAGCACGAAGTCGGGCATGCCCTGCTCGGCATAGGTCGCCACATCCAGCCCCGGGATGCGGTTGCGGGCCGCGACCGCGATCGCCTTCACCTTGCCCGCCTTGATGATTTCCGCCGCGGCGGTGTATTCCACCGACACGAAACCCACCTGGCCGCCCATCAGGTCGGCCAGCGCGATCGAGGAGCCCTTGTACGGCACGTGGATCAGGTCCAGCCCGGCGCTGGTGCGCAGCATCTCGCCGGCCAGGTGGTGCGGCGAGCCGATGCCCGCCGAGCCGAAGGCCAGCCCCGGGTGGGCCTTGGCGTAGTGGAGGAATTCCTGCAGGTTGTTGGCCGGAAAGTTCGGCGCGACGATCAGCACATGCGGGATGGTGGCCAGCAGCGACACCGGCTCGAAGTCCTTCAGCGGGTCGTAGGTTGGCTTCTTGTAGAGCACCGGGTTGATGCCGTGGGTGGTGGTCGAGCCGAGCAGCAGGGTGTAGCCGTCGGCCGGTGCGTTCATGACGAACTGCGAGCCGATGATGCCGGCCGCGCCCGGCCGGTTGTCGACCAGGACCGGCTGGCCCATCTGCATCTGCAGCCGCTGCGCCACGCCGCGCGCGATCAGGTCGAGCGCTCCTCCGGGGGCGAACGGCGCCACCAGCCGGATCGGCCGGTCGGGGTAGGTCTGTGCCCACGCGCTGCTGCCGGACAGTGCGGCGAAGGACGCGGCCAGGGCGAAACCAAGCCTGCGGCGGGAAGGGGAGGAAGGCGTCATCGTGGGAACTCCTGGGGCTGCGGAAACCGGCGGCATGCAACGCGGGTCGAGCGACCGGTTCTTTCCGTCCGAGTCACCGGCCGCCGGGTGTCAGCGGGTCGATGGTCGAAAAATCGCATGCCGTACGACAGACGCTGTTAGCAGCAACCGTGCCCATGGCGGCGATCCGCGCAATTCATAAAAATATCCAACGACGACAATGGTTTGGAGGAGTATCGGAGTGGCCGGTATCGTGCGTGGCCGCATCGTTCGGGGCCGGCCTCGCACCATTTCTATTAATTAAACGGACAGACAATAAATTGCACCGTTTCGGACCGTCTTGCGCCACGTCGAAGCGCACGAGCCCGGTGCGTCGCCGGGTCGGGTTCAGGCGGAGAGCGCAGTGCTTCCGGCGAACCGTCCGCTGCAGCCGGTCGCGTCGTATTCGTAGATCCACTCGGCCTTGATGCCGACCGCATTCGGGTTGCGTGCCTGCTCCTGCTTGAAGGCCAGGTCGCGCGCGCGCAGCTCTTCGGCCGAGGACAGGTGGTAGGTGCGGCCCCGCTCGCGCGCCTGCAGCTGCACCTGCGACGTGCGGTGCCGTCGCTCCGCCTCGTAGGCCTGCAGTCCGGCGGGTACGTCGTCGCCGAAGCAGCGGATCGCCTCGGCCAGCACATAGCCGTCCTCGATCGCCATCGCCGCGCCCTGCGACAGGAAGGGCAGCATCGGATGCGCCGCGTCGCCCAGCAGGGTGACGCGTCCCTGCGACCAGGCCGGCATCGGGTCACGGTCGAACAGGCCCCACTTGTAGATGTCGTCGGGGTCGGTGCGGCGGAACAGTTCGACCAGGTTCTCGTGCCAGCCCTCGAAGCCCGCCAGCAGTTCCTGCTGCGTGCTCTTCGCGGTCCACGATTCCTCCACCCAGGCGCTGTTCTCGTTGACCGCGACGATGTTCACCATCGCGCCGCCCTTGACGTAGTAGGTGACCACATGCCCTTTGGGTCCCATCCAGAAGGAGGAGTCGGGGCTGACGAAGGGCAGTGGGAAATGCTCGACCGGCACCAACCCGCGCCAGCACATGTGGCCGGTGTATCGCGCGGGTTCGTGGCCCCACAGCGCGCCGCGGATGTTGGAACGCACGCCGTCGGCGCCGACGATCAGGTCCGCCTCGAATTCGCTACCGTCGGCGAAGGTGGCGACGGCGCTGTCGGACGCGTGCCGCACGCCGGTGCAGGCGGCGTCGAAGCGCACCGCGCCGGCGGGAATGTCCTGAGTCAGCGCGCGGTGCAGGTCGGCGCGGTGCAGGTGGTAGAACTCGGCGCCGAACAGGCCGACGCTGGTGCTTTTCAGCGGGGTGCGGAAAAGCTCCTCGGCGGTCTGCCAGTTGCGGCCCACCATCGCCTCCGGCAGGAACCCGATGCGCCGCAGGTCCTGCTCCAGGCCCAGAGCCTTCAGCACCTTCACCGCGTTGGGCGTGATCTGCACACCGGCACCCACCTCGCCGAACGCCGGGGCCCGCTCGAAGATGCGGCATTCGATGCCGGCCCGGTGCAGCGCGCGCGCCAGTGTCGCGCCGCCCACGCCGCCGCCGACGATTCCGATCCGTAGTGCCTTCGCCATGCTGCCGCTCCTTTTTGGTGCCGCACCGAAACGCGCCACTATTTAATTAAACGCCTGGTTAACCAACCAGCCGTGAGGATAGCGAGAAACATGCCATGCCGGCGACACGGGCGACCGGTGGAGCGGCTGCTAGCATCCTGGTTTTTCGACAACCAAGCGATGACCATGCCGAGCGTGACGGGTCGACGTGGTGCGCCCGCCGCCACCAGCCGCAAGGCGCCGAAGCGGGAGAGCAAGAAGCCCGGCCGGCCCGAAGGCCAGAGCCGGATCCGCAACGACATCCTGAACGCCGCCGAGCGTGAGTTCTCCAACCAGGGCTACGCCGGCACCACCTTGCGCGAGGTGTCGGACAGCGCGAAGGTCACCCAGGCCCTGATCGCCTATTACTTCGGCTCCAAGTTCGGCCTGTTCGGCGAGGTGTTCCTGCGCCGGGCGACGAAGATCTCGGAGCAGCGCATGGAGTCGCTGGCGGGCCTGCGGGCGGTCGGCGGCGCACTCGACCTGTCCGAGATCGTGCGGGCGTTCCTGGCCCCGACGATCGCCCTGCGGTCCACCGCCCAGGGCCGGGCGTTCCTGCGGCTGCAGTCCCGGCTGCACACCGAGCCGCCCAACATCTCCTACGAGCTGCGCCAGTCGGCGTACAGCGAATCGACCCGCGCCTATATCGCGGCGATCCACGAATGCCTGCCGCAGCTGACCGAGATGGAGGTGCACTGGCGGGTGACGATGATGATCGGCACCTACCTCTACACGCTGTCCGACA
>JAKONS010000439.1 GCA_022701845.1 Burkholderiaceae bacterium | reverse complement strand
TCGGCCGCATCAACTACGAGCTGGGCGGCGCCTTCCAGGCACTGGAGGCGCGCGGCAAGGCCGACGTGGCCGACGTGTCGCTGAACTACCCGCTGATCCGCCAGCGCCAGCAGAACCTGTTCCTGCGCCTGTCGGCCGACGCCAAGCGGCTGACCGACGAATTCCGCGCGGTGGGCTTCGAGTCGAACAAGCGCATCCAGGGCGCGGGTCTGGGCTGGACCTGGGAGCGCCGCGACGATGTCTTCGGCGGTGGCTATTTCGCCAGCTCCGGCACGCTCTACCGCGGCCGGCTGCAGATCCTCGATGCGCAGAGCCTGGCCCTGGACCAGAGCGCCGCCGGCCGCGGCACCCAGGGCGACTACGCCAAGCTGAGCTTCCAGGTGTCGCGGCTGCAGGCGGTGCTGCCGCACCACGCGGTGTATGTGTCGGTGGGCGCGCAGCGCGCCAGCGGCAATCTCGACCCCTCGGAAAAACTGTCCCTCGGCGGCGCCCGCGCGGTGCGGGCCTATTCCGGCAGCGAGGCGCTGGTCGACCAGGGCCAGATCGGCATCGTCGAATGGCGCTGGACGGTGAACGACGAGCTCACCCCGTTCGCCTTCTACGACGCGGCGCACGGCAGCACCGCGCGCCGTGCGTTGCCCACCGACGGCGCCAACGGCATCAGCCTGCGCGGCTACGGCCTGGGCGCCGCCTGGGCGCGCACCGGCGCTTTTTCGGTCAACGCGACCATCGCGTGGCGCGACGGCACCCGTGCCGCGGTTACCGACGGCGGCGGCCGCAACCCCCGCCTGTTCGTCCAGATCCAGAAGGTTTTCTGACATGACGCGAGCCCTCCGCCAGCAGTCGCCACTGCCTGCCCAAGCACATGCCCAACCCCATCCACGCGCTGCGGGCAGGCTGCCCACCCGGCCGCACCCGATCGCGCTGGCGGTGGCCTGCCTGGGCCTGACGCCGGCGCTGGCGCTGGCGCAGATCGTGCCCACCGGCGCCACGCCGGTGGGCGGCACGGTGGCCGTCGGCGTCGCCGCCGCCAACGCCGCCGGCGGGCTGACCCTGGGCATCTCGCAGGCCAGCAACCGCGCCATCCTTAACTGGCAGACGTTCTCCATCGGCGCGCTCGACCAGGTCAACATCACCCAGGCCAGCGCCGCCGCGGTGCTGCTGAACCGGGTCACCGGCGCGCAGGCCTCGCTGATCGCCGGCCGGCTCGGCACCTCGCTGGCCGGCAATCCGGGGGCGGCCGGCGGCTCGGTCTACCTGATCAACCCGAACGGCGTCACCTTCGCCGGCACCGCGCAGGTCAACGTGGGCGGGCTGCTGGCCTCCACCCTGGACATCGCCGGCGCCAACGCCACCACCCGCAACGCCGCCTTCATGAACAGCGGCGCGGTCGACCCGAACACCGCCCGGGCCGAGCTGACCTTCGCCCGGCCGGCCGGCAGCACCGCCGCCGCCGCGGGCGTCACCGTGCAGCCGGGCGCCACCATCACCGCCAACGCCGGCGGCGCCGGCAGCGCCAGCGGCATCGCCCTGATCGGCGGCGCGGTGAACAACGCCGGCAACCTGACCGCCACCGGCGGCGCGGTGAACCTGGGCTCGGCCGACAACCTGACCCTGGTGGTCGACCCGGTCGGCGACGGCCTGACCACGCTGCGCATCAACACGCCCTCGACGGTGAGCGCGCTGGTGGCCAACACCGGCACCATCTCGGCCGACGGCGGGGCGGTGGCCTTGCGCGCCGCCTCCACCGCCTCGCAGACGGTGGTGCGCCAGAGCGGCACCCTGCGCGCCCGCACCCTGGCCAGCCGCGGCGGGCAGATCGTGCTGGACGGCAGCGCCGGCAACGGCCGCAACGACGGCGGCAACCTCGTCGAGATCGCCGGCGGGCAGATCGACGCCACCGGCGGCGCACTGCGCGGCGGCACGGTGACGGTCGATGCGCAGCAGCTGCGTTTTTCCGCCGGCGCCATCGACGCCAGCGGCAGCGCCGGCGGCGCGGTGACGCTCAACGGCGGCGGCGCGCTGGCCATGGCGCCGGGCGCCGTCATCGACGCCAACGGCAGCGCGGGGGCGGGCGGCACGGTGACGGTCGGCGTCAGCACCGAGCTCACCTCGGCGCTGTCGCGCTCGACCAATCCCTTCACCCAGGGGGCCGCGGCCCATGTCTCCGGCACCCTGAACGCGCGCGGCAGCACCGACGGCGGCCGCATCACCACCGCCGGCGCCACGCTGGAGATCGGCGCCAGCGCCTCGGTCGACGCCTCCGGCGGCAGCGGCGCCAACGGCACCTGGGCCGTCACCACGCCGCGCAACATCACCGTGGTGGGCACCGGCTCCGACAACCAGCCGGTCTACAGCGCCACCGGCTATCCGTCGTCCACCGCGGCTTCGCGGGTGTCGGCCGCCCCGCTCGGCACCACCCTGGGCCGCGCCACCGACGTCGCGCTCAACAGCGGCGGCACCGGCACGCCCGACGCCCCCGCGGCCATCGGCATCACCCTGGAAACCGGCGCCCAGATCAGCAAGACCGCGGGCCGCGACAGCACGCTGGCTTTCAATTCCGAGCGCAACGTGGTGCTGGCCGGCAACAACGCCATCGCCTCCACCGGCAATGCCGGGGCGTTGAACGTCGACTTCAACACCGACGCGATCGGCACCGTGCCGACCGGCGCGCAGCCGATCCAGGAGGCGTCCGACACCAGCGCGCGCCAGGGCTATGTCGATATTTCCGACTCCACCATCGCCACCCGGGGCGGCAACATCCGTTTCTTCGGCCAGAGCGATGCGGCGCAGGGCAGGGCGGCCGGCGGCTTCAACTACAGCGACAGCGGCTCCGCCGACGCGATCACGCTGCGCAACAGCGTGCTCGACACCTGCGTGGGCACGGCCTGCACCGGGGGCGGCGCCATCGTGGCGCGCGGCGTCGGCGCCACCGTCGTGGACGTCCGGGGCGGGCTCCAGTTTTCCGGCACCGGCGTACAGCTGGCGAGTTCCACCCTGCGCACCGGCGCCGGCGCCATCACGCTCGACGGCCAGGGCGGGCTGGGCGCCGACGGCATCGCCCTGCGCCGCCTGAACAACGACGGCCCGCCGGGCGCACCCACGCTCCTGCAGTCGGGCACCGGCACCGTCGGCCTGACCGGCAGCAGCCGCGACTACCAGGCCGGCGATGCGTTGACCGCCTACCAGGGCGCCGCCAGCGCGGGGGTCGGCATCGGCGCCGCCACCATCGCTACCGGCGGCGACGTGGCGATCACCGGCATGGGCGGCAAGATCTCGCCGGCCCAGGCCGAGTCCGCCACCAGCCCGTCGGCCTCCGGCGTCGTCGGACCGTATGTCTACGGCCCGTCGCAGGGCGTGCGGCTGGAAGGCAGCAACATCACCGCCGGGGCGGGACGGCGCATCGCGATCACCGGCACCGCCGGTTCGCGCGGATTCAACTACCGCAGCGGCACCGTCACCCAGGACGCGTCCGACCCGGCGGCGGTGGCGGTGAGCGCCACTGGCGGCAACGGCCTGGCCGCGGCCGGCGGCACCATCGCCGTCGACGGCGGCGCCGGCGACGTCTATCTGCGCCAGGTGAGCGCCCAGGTCAGCGGCGGGCCGGGCTTCGACTTCGTGGACGGCGCGGCGCAGCCGCTGGCCAGCACCATCAGCACCACCGGCGTCGGCGGCAGCATCGCCGCGACCGGGCGCAACGTGCTGGTGCAGGGCGATGCCGGCACCGTGGCCCGGCTCGACGCCAGCGGCGCGACCGGCGGCGGGACGGTGTCGGTGCGGGGGAGGGCGGTGCCGGGGCAGGCGGCCAGCGGCATCGTCGCGGTCGACAACAGCACCCTGATCGCCGCCAACGCGACGGCCAGCGGCAACGGCGGCGCGGTATCGCTGCTGGGCGACACCTCGGTCATCGCCTACGGCACGCTGCAGGCGCGCACCGCCGACGCGGCCGGCGCCGGTGGCCGCATCGACAACTCCGGCGGCACCTTCGACCTGCGCGGCGTCCAGGCCGACGCCGGCGGCAGCGTCCGCCACGGCACCTGGACCGTCGACCCGAACGACGTGGCGATCGTGCACGGCAATACCACCGGCAGCCTGGGCACCAGCCCCTTCGTGCCGGTGGCGGCATCCACCCTGCAGGTCGGCGACATCAACGCCGCGCTCGACGCCGGCAGCAACGTCACCATCGGCACCGGCACCGGCGGCTCCGCGCTGCAGGGCGACATCGTCATGCGCAGCGGCGTGGCGATCACCGCCGGCACCGCCGCGTCGGCCGGCACCACGCTGCGGCTGGACGCCAACCGCAGCATCCGCTCCGACGACGCCACCGTGTCGATCCAGGCCACCGGCCCGTCGTCGCTCAATGTGGTGTTCAACGCCGACGCCAACGCCAGCGGCCCCACGGTGGGCGGCGGCCAGGTGAGCTACGACGGCACCATCCGCACCAACGGCGGCGGCGTGCTCATGAACGGCAACTGGTCGGCCACCGGCGCCGGCGACGCCGGCATCCACCTCACCAACGTGATCGACACCCGGGTCGGCCAGGCCGACAGCGGCGCCGGCGGCCTCATCGGGCTCGTCGGCCGCACCACCACGCCGGTGGCCAACGCGTCGTCCAGCCAGCCCGGCGTGTGGCTCGACGGCGCCACGCTGCTGGCCTCGACCGGCAACGTCACCGTCGCCGGCAGCAGCACCAACAACACCGGCGTGCTGATCGCCGGCACCGCCACCACCCAGGGCATCCGCACCACCACCGGCGCCATCGCGGTGAGCGGCAGCGGCACCGACCGGCCGGGCGCCGGCGGCGGCAGCGTGCCGGTGCAGTCCTCGCGCGGGGTGCAGATCACCGGCGCCGGGTTGTCCAGCACCGGCGGCGCCATCACCGTGCGCGGCGCGGTGGCCGACACCGCCCGGGCGGACAGCACCAGCGCGGGCGTGCAGCTCTCGGGCGGCACGCTGGTGTCGACCACCGGCGGCGACATCGAACTCACCGGCAGCGCCGCCGCCGATGGCGCCGGGCTGGCGATCCTGGCGGCCACCGGCACGCCGGCCACCGCGGTCGCCGGCGGCCGCAACGTCGTGCTGCGCGCCGGCAACAGCGGCGCCACCGACGCCATCGCCATCGCCGCACCGGTGACCGCCGCCGGCACCCTGAACCTGCGCCCGGGCGGCGTGGACGCGACCGGACTCGGCCTGGAGCGCACCGGCACGCCGATCACCCTGGGCTCGACCGGCGCCGCGGCCGGCTTCGACCTCTCGGGCGCGGAATTCGCGCGCCTCGCGGCACCGGCCATCGTCGTCGGCGGCAGCCTGCAGGCCGCCGACATCGCGGTGGTCGGCGCCATCGCCACCAACGGCGCACTCACGCTGCAGACCGGGGCGGCCGGCGCGATCCGGCTCGGCGGCGGCGTCACCGCTGGAACATTGGGCCTGGTCTCGGCCGGCGACATCGCGCAGACCGGCGGCGACATCGCCGCCGGCACGCTGCTGGCGCGCTCGACCGGCGGCAGCGTCGACCTGCGCAACCCGAACAACCGCGTCGCCCGCGTCGGCGGCAGCGCGACCACCGGTTTCGCCTATACCGGCACCGACAGCGTCGCCATCGCAGCGGTGGCGGCGCCCACCTTCGACGCCACCGCCAGCCAGGCGCAGACGGTGAACGCCGCCACCCTCGCCGCCGGCTCGGTCGCGGTGCGCTCGCAGGGCGGCGACGTGACCGTCGGCACCGGCATCACCGCCGGCAGCGCGGTCGAGCTCACCGCCAACCGCAGCATCCGCTCGACCGGCAGTGCCGCGACCATCCAGGCCAGCGGCGCCGGGCCGATGAACGTCGGCTTTCGCGCCGGCCTGGACGGCAGCAGCGCCGCGGCCGGCGGCGGGCAGATCGATTTCGGCGCGGGCATCTACACCAACGGCGGCACCGTCACGATGAACAGCGCCTGGCAGGGCGCCGGCACCGGCACCGGCGGTGTCGCCCGGGATGCCGCGCTGCGCCTGGGCGGCCCGGTCGATACCCGGGTCGGGCGCTCCGACACCGGCGCCGGCGGCGCCGTCACCCTGGTCGGGCGCACCGCCACCGCGGCGCCCGACCCGGCGTCGGCGCGGCCGGGCGTCTGGCTGGACGACGCCACCGTCAGCGCCTCCACCGGCACCGTGTCGATCACCGGCGCGAGCAACGACAACAGCGGCGTCGTGATCTCCGGCAGCAACCCCGGCGCCGGCGTCTTCACCACCACCGGCGCCATCACGGTGACCGGCGTCGGCGGCGACCGGGCGCTGGGCATCGCCACCGGCGCGCCGGTGACCGGGCAGGGCGTGGCGGTGAGCGGCGCATCGGTGCGTTCCGCAAGCGGCGGCATCACGCTGCGCGGCGCGGTGGCCGATACCGCCCGGGCCGGCTCCACCAGCACCGGCGTGCTGGTGACCAACGGCGCCGGCGTGGTCTCGGCCACCGGCGACCTGGAACTCACCGGCAGCGCCCTGGCCAACGGCCGCGGCCTGGCGGTGCAGCCGGCGGCCTCCGGCAGCGGCGCGCAAACCGTCGTCGGCGGCCGCAACCTGGTGCTGCGCGCCGGCAACGACGGCAGCGCCGACGCCATCGCCATCGATACACCGGTCACCGCCGCCGCCACCATCGACCTGCGGCCCGGCGGCGTCGACGCCAGCGGCGCGGCGGCAGACCGGACGACCGCGCCGATCACCCTCGGCGCCGGCGCCGCCACCGGTTTCGCGATTTCCGCGGCCGACTTCGCCAACCTGGGCGCACCGACCGTGGTGGTCGGCAGCAACGCCCACGCCGGCGACATCACCGTGACCGGCGCCTTGACCTCCACCGGGGCGCTCACCCTGCAGAACGGCGCGGGCGGCGCCATTCGGCTCGACGCCCCGCTCGCCGCGCCGACGCTGGGGCTGGTCTCCGCAGGCGACATCACCCAGGCGGCCGGCGCGGGCATCTCCGCCGGCACGCTGCTGGCCCGCTCCGGCGGCGGCCGGGTCGATCTGCAGAGCAGTGCCAACCGGGTCGGCACCGTGGGCGGCAGCGCCGCCGGCGCGTTCTCGTATGTGGACGGCGACGCGCTCACCCTGGCCGCAGTGTCGGCCGCCGGCTTCGACGCCGCCGCCAACCGGGTCACCACCGAGCAGGCCACCCGCCTGGACGCCGGCTCGGCGCTGGTGCGCACCGTGACGCAGGACCTCACCCTGGGCACCGGCATCGTCGCCGCCGGCTCGGTCGACCTGGTGGCGGGCGGGCGTCTGCAGAACCCGACGGCGCAGACGATCGCCGCCAGCCGCTGGCGGGTGTGGGCCGACACCTGGCAGGGCGAGAGCCGCGGCGGCCTGGCCGGCACCGGCGCCTTGCCCAACCTCTACGGCTGCGCCT
>JAKONS010000424.1 GCA_022701845.1 Burkholderiaceae bacterium | reverse complement strand
AAGGGCGCCATCGAAGGCGTGCTGATCGACACCGACGGCCTGCCCACCCAGTTCGTCGTCGATGCGCAGGACACCCCGCTGCTCGACCGCCTGGCCGGTCTCACCCGCGGCCAGTCGGTGGCGCTGGAAGGCGCCGAGGAAGGCCCGTCGCCCAAGGGCGAATCGCACCACTTCGTCTACCGCCTGGCGCGCATCGCCATGGTCGACGGCAAGGAAGCCGACACCCCGCCGCCGCCCTCGACCGTCAGCGGCAAGGTGGCGCGCTTCAACTATGCCAAGCACGGCGTGCCGAACGGCGTGGTGCTCGACAGCGGCGACTTCGTGCACACCAAGCCCGACGGCTTCGAGCAGCTGGGCCTGAAGCTGGGCGACAAGGTGCAGGCCGAAGGCCCGTCGCGCCCGCTGGCGACCGGCCTGGGCCGCGCCATCGAGGCGCACACCGTCAACGGCCAGCCGGTCGGCCCCGCCGCCTGACCGTGCCATGAAAACCGGCATCACGCGCGGCCAGGCATCGCTGGCGGCCCTCACGGCGATGGCCTTCTTCATGGCCGACGTGCGTGATGGCCTGGGGCCGTTCCTGGCCACCTACCTGCAGCAGCACCGCATGCAGCAGGAATGGATCGGCTACACCATGACCGCCGGCGGCCTGGCCGCGGTGGTGGTCACGCCGCTGGCCGGCGCCTGGGTCGACCGCTCCGTCGCCAAGCGGGCGATGGCGGCGGTGGCGATCGTGGCGGTGGTCGGCGCCAGTGCGGTGGCCTTCACCACCATGAACGGCCCGGCGCTGATCGCCACCCAGGTCGTCACCGGCGCTGCCGGCGCGGTGCTGATGGCCACGCTCGCCGCGCTGACGCTGGGCCTGGCGCGTGCCGACGGTTTTCGCAAACAGACCGGCCGCAACGAGGCGGTGAGCCATGCCGGCAACATCGTCTCGGCGGTCGGCGCCGGCCTGCTGGCCTTCTATTTCGGTGCGCCGTGGATGCTGTGCGTGATGGCGGCGATGTCGGTCGGCGCGCTGGCCGCGGTGTGGGCGATACGGCCCGGCGACATCGACCACGACGCCGCGCGCGGGGCCGAGTCGGCCGAGGCGCCCGAATCACCCGAATCTCCTGCAGGCGATGCGCCAGCGCCGGCCGCACCGGTGGCCGCTGCCGCCCCGAAGAGCCCGTGGCGCAACCTGCCGTTGCTGCTGTTCGGCCTGGCCTGCGCCTGCTTCCACCTGGGCAACGCGGCCATGCTGCCGCTGCTCAACCAGCGCCTGGCCGCCAGCGGCGAGGGCGGCGCGCCGCTGCTGTGGACCGGCATCGCCATCGTCATCGCGCAGCTCACCATGATCCCGATGGCGCTGTGGGTGGCGCGCAGCCGGCGCTTCGACGTCGCCTGGTTCGTCTACCTGGCGATCCTGGTGCTGCCGATGCGCGGCGCGCTGGCCTATGCCTTCGCGCAGTCGTGGAACAACATCCCGGTGCAGGTGCTCGACGGCATCGCCGCCGGCATCCTGGGCGTGGCCACGCCGCTGCTGGTGCAGCGCCATACCCAGGGCGGCGGGCGCTTCAACACCGCGCTCGGCTTCGTCATGACGCTGCAGGGCGTGGGCGCCGCGCTGAGCCCGGCGCTGGCCAATTCGGTGGTCGGCGCCGACGGGCGTTTCGGCCTGGCCTTCATGGTGCTGGCCGCGGCCTCGCTGGCGGCGCTGCCGATGTTCTGGTGGAGCGAGCACCACGCCGGAAAAACCCCCGCGGCCGCCGGTCCGGCCGCAGCGAACCGGGAGGTTGCACCGCATGAATCCGCTCGATAGAGCCGACACCCCCGCGATCCCCGGCGCTGCTCGCGCGGACGCCGCGGACGATCCGCACTTCCTCGCCTGGGTGCATTTCGGCGACCTGCACGCCAGCGACGAGGACGGCTGGCAGAGCCTGCGCGACCTGCGCGCCATGGTCGATTCGCTCAACGCCCTGGGCCAGGCCTCGGTCGATTTCGCCTTCCTGCCCGGCGACAACGCCAACCACGGCACGCGCCGGCAGTACCGGCTGATCGAGCGCTCGATGTCGGCGCTGGCGTTGCCCTGGCATGTGATCCCCGGCGACCACGACCTGGAGCCCGGCGACCTGTCGCGCTTCTATGCCGGGCTGCATGCGCGCCCGCTGCCTTACAGCGTGGTGGTCGGCGGCCGGCGCTGCCTGTTCCTCGACATCGTCTCGGCCGGCGACGGCGGGCCGGATTTCCGGCTGGACGACGCGCAGCGCGACTGGCTGCGCCGGGAGCTGGCGGCCAGCACGCAGGACGCGGCGCGCCCGGTGGTGTTCATGCACGCCTTTCCCGCCGACCTGGCCGGCGGCGCGGACGAGATCGCCGCGCTGTTCGCCGAGCACCGGGTGCTGTGCGTGGACACCGGCCACACCCACTACAACGAGCTGATCAACGACGGCTCGGTCATCTACAGCGCCACCCGCTCCACCGGCCAGATCGAGGAGGGCCGGGTGGGCTTCTCGGTGCATGCGGTCGACGGCCCGGCGGTGAGCTGGCGCTTCAAGGAGGCGGCGCGGCCCTGGCCCTTCGTGCTGGTCACCTCGCCGGCCGACCGGCGCCTGGTGCCGGAGCAGCAACAGGAACCGGCCGCGCCGGGCACGGAGGAGGGCCTGGAGATCCGCGCCCTGGTGCTGGGCACCGACATCCGCGCGGTGACCCTCCAGTTCGACGACCGCCCCGGCCTGCCGATGCACCCCGACCGGCACCGCGCCGGGCTGTGGACCGCGCGGGTCGCCGACATCGCCGGCGGCCACCACCGGGTGCAGGTGCGCGCCGAGGACGCCTCCGGCCACCGCGACACCGACAAGGTGACGGTGTCGATCTCCGGCGAACGCGCCGCGGCGGCCGCCGTGGCGCGTCGCGACCATCTCGGCCACGACATGCACACCATCGGGGCCTGGCTCGAGCACGGCCTGCTGGGCTCGCAGCTCGGGCCGAACAAGCACGGCAAGCAGTGGTGATGCCGCGCTGAAACCTGCGGCGGCGGACACTGCGGCGGTGGCGCCCGGTCCGCTTCGGTGCGCACCGGTCTGGGGAGGCGGCGCGGCTTGAATGGCATTCAAATTTGTTTTGCTGTTCCCGGCGCGCCGGGGTGGGCACAGTGCGCGATCGGACACTTCCACCCCACCTTCTGACCATGCGCACCATCCCCTCACCGCCCACCCTTTCCTTCGGCCGCAGGCTGGCGCTCGCCGCGGCCGCCTCCGCCGCGCTGCTGAGTGCCGCCGCCCAGGCGCAGGACGGGCGCGACTACCCGGTGCGCCCGGTGCGGGTGGTGGTGGGCTATTCGCCCGGTGGCGCCACCGACGTGGTGGCGCGTCTGGTCGCCACCCGGCTGTCGGAAAAACTGGGCCAGCCCTTCGTGGTCGACAACCGCGCCGGCGCCGGCGGCAACATCGCCAGCGAGGAGGTGGCCCGCGCCCGGCCCGACGGCTACACCCTGCTGGTGACCACCATCCAGAACGCCACCAACATGTCGATCTACAAGGGGCTGCGCTACAACACCGTGCGCGACTTCGTGCACATCGCGCAGTTCATGGCCTCGCCCAGCGTGCTGGTGGTGGCGCCCACGGTGAAGGCCACCGACCTGAAGTCGTTCATCGCGCTGGCCAAGGAAGAGCCGGGCAAGCTGAGCTATGCCTCCACCGGCGTCGGCGGCTCGCCGCATCTGGCCGGCGAGATGCTCAATTCCCGTGCCCGGCTCGACCTGCTGCACGTGCCCTACAAGGGCACCGCGCCGGCGCTGGTCGACGTGATGGCCGGCACCGTGTCGTCGAGCTTCATGACCACGCTGGGCGTGCTGCCGCAGATGAAGGCCGGCGCGGTGCGGCCGATCGCGGTGGCCTATTCCAGCCGCCTGGCCGAGCTGCCCAACGTGCCCACCATGGCCGAGGCCGGGCTGCCGAATTTCGAGGTGGTGTCGTGGAACGGCCTGAGCGCGCCCGCCGGCACGCCGGCCGCGGTGGTGGGCAAGATGAGCGCCGCGGTGCGCGAGATCCTGCAGACGCCCGAGATGGTGGAGCGGGTGAAGGGCCTGGGCGGCGAGGTGGTGCTGCGCTCGCAGCCGGAATACACCCAGTATGTGAAGGCCGAGATCGTCAAGTGGCGCGCCGTGGCCGAAGCGTCCAAGATCGAACTGGAGTGAGAGGGCATGCCTAGGTCCTGTCTTCACGCCTTCTGCGCCGGTGGGGAGTGCCGACCATGAAGCTCGCGCTCGTGACCACCGGCGGCACCATCGTGTCCACCAGGGCCGCCGATACCGGGCTGGCGGCTGCCAGCCTGGGCGGCGCGGCGCTGCTGGCGGCCATCGCGCCGTTCGGACGGGTGGCCGATGTCGAGGTGGTCGATGCGATCAAGGTCGCCTCGCCACAGATCGGCCTGGACGACTGGCGCGACCTGCACCGCACCCTGCGCGCGGTGCTGGCCCGCGACGACATCGCCGGCGCGGTGATCACCCACGGCACCGCCACGATGGAGGAAACCGCTTGGTTCCTCGACCTCACGCTCGACAGCGCCAAGCCGGTGGTCATGACCGGCGCCCAGCGCAACGCGTCCGAGCCCGACACCGACGGCCCGCGCAACCTGTTCAACGCGCTGCGCATCTGCGAGGCCTGCGCCGCCGACGGCGCGGCCGGCAGCGGCATCGGCGTGGTGGTGGCGCTGAACGACAGCGTGCATGCCGCGCGCGAGGTCACCAAGGGCCAAACGCTGAACGTCGAGACCTTCCACTCCGGCACCTGGGGCGCGCTGGCGCAGGTGCGGGCCGACCGGGTGGTGTTCCACCGCCGGCCGCTGCGGCGGCTGCACCTGCCGCTGCACGATGCGCCGCTGCCGCCGGTGGCGATCGTGCCGATGTACGTCGGCGCCGGGCGCGAGTCGATCGACGCGGCGGTGGCCGGCGGTGCGCAGGGCGTGGTGGTGGAGGCGATCGCCTCCGGCCATGTGAACGCGGCGCTGCAGGCCGGCATCTTCGCGGCGCTGGAGCGTGGCGTGCCGGTGGTGGTGGCCACCCGCATCCCCTCGGGCGGCACCCGGGTCGGCTACAGCTTTCC
>JAKONS010000411.1 GCA_022701845.1 Burkholderiaceae bacterium | reverse complement strand
GCCGCACCGAACGCCCCAGGTCGTGCGGCTTGCCGGCGCCGTGCAGCTCGGCCCACACCGGCAGCAGCGACTGGATCACGCCGGTGAGCGCCACATAGATGCTCACATAGACCGCCGAGCCCACCGACAGCGCCGCCAGCGATGCATCGGAATGCCGGCCGGCGACGATGGTGTCGGTGAGTCCGAAGGCCATCACCGCCAGTTGCCCCGCCAGCACCGTCAGCGCATGGCGCGCGATGGCGGAGAACTCTGCGGTCGGGCGTACCGGTAGGGTCGTCGATGTCATCGGGTCGGGTGAGACGGCCGGTGCGGCCGGACGCAGGTCAGCGGCCATCGGCGCGGCGGTAGAGCTCGACCGTGTCCTTGCGGTCGGCCGGCCGCGCCACCACCGCCACCGCGTTCCAGCCCTGGGCGGACATCGACAGCTGCATGCGCTGCGCCTGCTCGGGGTTGTCGATGTCGACCAGCGCCCAGCGGCAGTGCGGGCTGACGCTGCCCAGCGGCAACATGCGCAGTCGGCCGTGGTACTGGAAGGCGGCGATCTGCGCCCGGCTGAAACCCTGGAATTCGATGCAGCCGGCGCGGCCGGTGATGGCGGTCACCCCGTCGACCTGCGGCGCATAGCTGCGGGCGTAGTCGAGCAGGGGCAGCCACAGCGTCATCAGCAGCAGCCAGCCCAGGCCGGCGCCACCGGCCGGCAGCACCATGCTCTTCCAGAGCGCATGCCGGTGGCGGCCGACGCGCCACCACACCAGCGCCGCCCAGGCCACGGTGGCGACTACCGCCACCAGCAAGGCCGGCAGCGAAAACGTCGACACGAACCCGGGCGCCAGCTTGGCCACGTTGGCCGCCGGCTGACGCGGCCAGCCGGTCTGCATGGCGATGTAGATCACCCAGATCACGATCGCACCGCCGGTGAAAAACAGCAGCGTGAACCAGTCGATCAGGGCCGATACGCTGCGGCTGAGCGTGGGCAACGAGAAAGCGGCCAGCGCTGCCAGCGCTGGCAGCCCCAGCAGCAGCGCGCGGTCGGCCGGCTCGGTGAAAACGGTTGCCGCCAGGGTGATGGCGGTGAAGCCGATCGGCAGCAGCAGATGGCGGTGCAGCGTGCCGCCCAGCCACTGCCGGCGCCAGCGCCAGAGGGTGAGCACCGCCAGCGGCCAGCAGGGCCAGGTGAACCACAGCAGCAGGCGTATCAGGCTGCGGCTGTCGCCGGCGTCGGGCGGCACGATGCGCCAGCGCCACAGGCCGAGCGCCCAGGCCAGCAGAGCGGCCGCCAGCACGAAGCTGGCAGTGATCGCAGCCCGCTGGCGGTAGGCCGCGATCTGCTCGTCGGACGGGCGGTCGGCACCGCGCTGCAACGATTCGCAGAAAGCCAGCAGCGCGCCGCCACCGCCGAACATCACCGCCAGCGCGGGAGCGCCCGACAGCACCAGGCCGACCAGGCCGACGCCCAGGCTGACGGTCGCCATGCGCGGCCGCCAGGGCGCCGACGCCAGGGCGAGAAAGGTCAGCGTGGAAAACGCCAGCTGGGTGAGATAGGCGGTGCCCTCGTGGGCCAGTTGTGCGAGCCCGAGGCAGGCCACCAGGGCCAGCAGCCCGCCATCGGCGATCGCGCGCCCGTAGTCCTTGGGAAGCGCCTCGCCCCCGAATGCGAACGCCACCGGCTGCGCGCGGGGGTGGCGGGCCAGGGCATAGACCGCATACCAGGTGGCCGCCAGCGTGAGCGCCAGCAGCAGGCCGAACGGAACCCGCGCCGCGACGTCGGCCGGCAACCAGCCCGGCGCCAGCTTCAAGGCCCAGGCGCCGAGCCAGTAGGGCAGCAGGCCGTCGGTTTCCGGCTCGAACCCGCCGAGCAGCGGATGCAGCCAGGCGGTGTGGCCGCGCGCCAGTTCCAGCATGTAGCCGAAAGCGCTGATGTCGGCGTTCTTCCAGGGCCCGCGGCCGACGAAGCCCGCCAGCACCCAGACGACGCAGAAGGCCAGCAGCAGCGTTCGTGGCAGGCGGCGCACGGCGCTCTGCGCGACGATGGCGGGGGAGGGGAGGTTCACGCTGGGAAGTTTGTCAGGTCCGCTCCGAGCGGACCGGGGGCGAAAAAAAAGCGCGGACAAGGCCGCGCTTCTTCTGTCGAACCGGCGAGGAGCCGATTACTTGGCGGCGACAGCGCCGGTGGTCTTGCCGAAACGATTGCGGAAGCGCTCGACGCGGCCGCCCATGTTGTCGACCGACTTCTGGGTGCCGGTGTAGAACGGGTGCGATTCGCTGGAGGTGTCCAGCTTGAACAGCGGCAGTTCGCGGCCGTCGTCGCTGGTGCCGGTTTCGCGGGTGTTGACGCAGGAACGGGTCACGAACTTGAAACCGTTGGACAGGTCCACGAAGAGGACGTCGCGGTAGTTGGGGTGAATGCCTTCTTTCATGGCGTTCTCTTTCTTAGATGTGGCTGCTGCAGGAGCCACTGCGCACCTATTGCGCAGCACTTTCTGCCGAAAAGCCTTCGATTATCGCACAGCGTCATCGCTTGGCAAACCACTTGCTGAATACCTGGCGCACCGCGTTCACCACCATCGAGCCTTCGCGGGAATCGCCCTTGAGCAGGGTCTCGGTGAAGTTCTTCGCCTGCTCGAACGTGATGTGCGGCGGCAGCGGCGGCACTTCCGGATCGGTGCGCACTTCCAGGACCACCGGGCGGTCGGATGCCAGCGCGGCCTCCCATGCCGGGCCGATGGCGTCGGGGGTGTCGACATAGATGCCGCGCAGGCCGATCAGTTCGGCGAAGCGGTGGTAGGGCACGTCGGGCAGGTTCTGCGTCGCGTCGAACTTGGGGTTGCCTTCCATGATGCGTTGCTCCCAGGTCACCTGGTTCAGGTCCTGGTTGTTGAGCACCATGACGATGAAGCGCGGGTCGGCCCACTGCTTCCAGTATTTGGTCACGGTGATCAGCTCGGCCATGTTGTTCATCTGCATCGCGCCGTCGCCCACCAGCGCGAACACCGGCCGTTGCGGAAAGGCGAACTTCGCCGCGATGGCATAAGGCACCGCCGCGCCCATCGACGCCAGGCCACCCGAAAGCGAGCCCATCATTCCGCGCCGCAGCCGCACGTCGCGCGCATACCAGTTGGCGCAGGAGCCGGAGTCGCTGGTGACGATGCTCAGGTCGGGCAGGCGCGGCGAAAGCTCGGTGAACACCCGCTGCGGGTTGACCGGATGCGCGTCGGTCATGGCGCGGTCGTGCAGGGTGCGGTCGGAATCGGCGTTCCAGGCGGCGATGTCGTCGCGCCATGCGGTGTCGGTCTTCTGGTGCAGCAGGGGCAGCAAGGCCCGCAGCGTGTCGTTCACATCGCCGGTCAGCGGCACTTCCATCGGGTAGCGGATCGACAGCATGCCGGGGTCGAGGTCCACCTGCACGCCGCGCGCGTCGCCTTCCTTGGGCAGGAACTCGGCATAGGGGAAACCCGAGCCTAGCATCAGCAGCGTGTCGCAGCCGTTCATCAGGCGGTAGCTGGGCTCGGTTCCCAGCAGGCCGATGGCGCCGGTCACCCAGGGCAGGTCGTCCGGCAGCACCTCCTTGCCGAGCAGCGCCTTGGCGGCACCGGCCTGCAGGCGGTCGGCCACCGCGATCACCGCGTCGGTGGCGTTCTTGGCTCCCGCGCCGACCAGCAGCGCCACCTTGTGGCCGGCGTTCAGCACATCGGCCGCGCGCTGCAGGTCGAGCGCCGTGGGCACCACCACCGGTGCCGACCAGCCCACGCCCGACAGCACCGAGCCATGCTTGCGCGGCGGCTGCTCCATCGGCAGCTCCTGCAGGTCGTTCGGCACGATCAGCGCGGTGACCCGGCGCCGGCCCTGGGCGATGCGCACCGCGCGGTCGATCAGGTGGCGCACCTGGGACGGCTCGGTGGCGGTGGCGCAGAAGTCGCCCGCCACGTCCTTGAACAGCGAGGGCAGGTCGACCTCCTGCTGGTAGTGCGAACCGATGGCGGTGCGTGCCTGCTGGCCGGCGATGGCCAGCACCGGCACATGGTCCAGCCGGGCGTCGTAGAGCCCGGTCACCAGGTGGGTGGCGCCCGGCCCCGAGGTGGCGATGCACACGCCCAGTTCGCCGGTGAATTTCGCATGCGCGCTGGCCATGAAGGCGGCCATCTCCTCGTGGCGCACCTGCACGAATTCGATCTTGCCGCCGAAGCGCTGCAGCCCGCCGAGCAAGCCGTTGATGCCGTCGCCCGGATAGCCGAACACGCGGCGCACGCCCCACTGGTGGAGCCGTTCCCAGAAATAATCCCCGACCGTCTGTGCCATGGTGTGAGTTCCTTTCGAAACCATGGTGCGACCGGCCCGGGCGTCGCCTGTAACCTCGCGCATCGCCGGCGCCCGCCGCCGCGCGGACGCAAAAAAGCCGGGTCGCAACCCGGCTCGATAGGGAGTGCGCCGGCCTCAGCCGCCGCGTCGCATCATGTCGAAGAAGTCGACGTTGGTCTTCGTGGCGCGCATGTTCTTGATCATGAGTTCCATCGACTCGATCTCGTCCATGTTGAACATGAACTGCCGCAGGATCCGCGTCTTCTGCAGGATCTCGGGGGCCAGCAGCAGCTCCTCGCGGCGGGTGCCGGACTTGTTCAACTCGATCGCCGGGAACACGCGCTTCTCGTAGAGGCGGCGGTTCAGGTGGATCTCGCTGTTGCCGGTGCCCTTGAACTCCTCGAAGATCACTTCGTCCATCCGGCTGCCGGTGTCGACCAGCGCGGTGGCGATGATGGTCAGCGAGCCGCCTTCCTCGACCTTGCGCGCTGCACCGAAGAAGCGCTTGGGCCGCTGCAGGGCGTTGGAATCGACACCGCCCGACAGCACCTTGCCGGACGACGGCACGACGTTGTTGTAGGCGCGGGCCAGGCGGGTGATCGAGTCGAGCAGGATCACCACGTCCTTCTTGAGTTCGACCAGGCGCTTGGCGCGCTCGATCACCATTTCGGCCACGTGCACATGGCGCGCGGCCGGCTCGTCGAAGGTCGACGCGATGATCTCGCCCTTGACGGTGCGCTGCATCTCGGTCACTTCTTCCGGGCGCTCGTCGACCAGCAGCACCATCAGGTGCACGTCCGGGTTGTTGGCGCTGATGGCGTGGGCGATGTGCTGCATCATCATCGTCTTGCCGCTCTTGGGTGGCGCCACGATCAGCGCGCGCTGGCCGCGGCCGATGGGCGCGATGATGTCGATGATGCGGCCGGTGATGTTCTCCTCGCCCTTCATGTCCCGCTCGAGCTTCATCTGCTCCTTCGGGAACAACGGGGTCAGGTTTTCGAACATCACCTTGTGCTTGTTGTTCTCCGCCGGGCTGCCGTTGACGATGTCGAGCTTGGTGAGGGCGAAGTAGCGTTCGCCGTCCTTCGGCGTACGCACTTCGCCTTCGATCATGTCGCCGGTGTGCAGGTTGAAGCGGCGAACCTGGCTGGGCGAGATGTAGATGTCGTCTGTGCTGGCGGTGAAGCTGGTGTCCTGGCTGCGCAGGAAACCGAAGCCGTCGGGCAGGATTTCGAGAACACCGTCGGCGAAGATCTGTTCGCCGGCTTTGGCGCGCTTCTTGATGATCGCAAACATCAGCTCCTGCTTGCGCATACGGCCGGTGTTTTCGATTTCGAGTTCCTCGGCCTGCTTGAGGACCTCGGACACGTGAAGTGCCTTGAGTTCGTTAAGGTGCATGTGAAGACTCCGCGAGGAGTGTCAGGTGCGTAATCTGTCGGGGGGGTGTCGGCGCATGCGAAGTACTCGCGGGGCCGGAAGGCAGGTCGGGCTGCGTCGTGAACGCCAGGGGCCGACCGAAAGAAGATTATGACAGCAAAAACAAGGGTGCCGAAGCACCCCTGGAGACACCGGCCGGCGCCC
>JAKONS010000410.1 GCA_022701845.1 Burkholderiaceae bacterium | reverse complement strand
CCCGGTCGAGCTCGATCCAGGCGGGCTCCCTGCCGATCAGGCGCTTGAGCTGGGTGGTGTCGCAGCAGACCTCGAAGTGGATCTGGGCGCCTGCGCCGTAGATGCTGCCGGCCTTGCCGAGCGGGTCCTTGCGCCAGAGGCGCTGGTGCAGCTTCACTGCAGGATCGATCGTCGACAGGTGCATCGTCAGGCTGAACCAGGTGAAGGTGACGGCGATGCCGTCAAGCGCACCGAGCTCGGTGCTGTGCTCGAGGATCACGCAGCCGTCGTCGGTCCACTGGACCTCGCCGTTGGGCGAGTAGTTCAGCCCGTGCTCGGGAGCCGAGGTGCGCTGGGTGGGGCGGCGCAGGTAGATGACCTTGCCGTCTGCTACGGCG
Source organism: Burkholderiaceae bacterium (assembly GCA_022701845.1). Next base: position 15,224 of record JAKONS010000410.1, on the reverse strand, counting down.
CGGGCGGGCTGGTAGACGCGGTCCTCATGGGGCGCTACCAAGTGCAGGCCGGTGTGCCACATGAGGGAAGAACTGACCGGGAACGAGCCGCTCGTGGCCTCGACGTTCAGAGCGCGGGTGCAGGGGCGGCAGAAGGCCCGGTCGAGCCAGGCGGCGTCGGACTCGCCGGCAATCGGCGCAGGCAGGAAAGGGGGGCTGATGACCAAGAGAACCGCCACGAAGAAACCGCAGCACAGCGCTGCGGGTGGGCGATTCTAGTGATTTGTGAGCACGCGCTCACATGCGCAAAAGCGCAGGGCCCGTAAGGCCCCGCGTTCGCTCAGCGGGCGATGGCGTCCGCGGTGAAGATCAGCCGCGACGCACCCGCGCCGGCCGGCACCAGCAGCATGCTGTAGCGCTGCCCGGCCTGCAGCATGCCGAGGTCGACCGAGGCGCCGCGTGGCTTGCCGTCGCAGGTGGGCTGCACCGCCAGCGCGATCGGGTTGACCATGCGGCGTTGCACCGCTTTTTCGGCGACGCCGGTGAACAGCGCCACTGACTTGGTGGTCTGCAGACCGGCGGCTTTGCAGCCGGCGTCGAAGTTGTAGAAGGCGAGCGCCGATTTGAGGGCGTTGAAGTCGTCCGGCGATTCGCTGATGACCGAGGTCCTCAGGCTCTTGCCGTCGGCACCCGGCAGAGCCACCACGGTGGCGAAGGCGCTGGGCGCGGTCTTCACGCTGATGGCGGCTTTCTGGCCGCCGCCTTCCATGCTGCCGCCGATGGTGGTGTCGGGCTTGACCGACAGGTATTCCGAGACCGGCTTGTCGGCCGGCAGCGGCAGGCGGGCCTTGCCCGAGACCACTTCCAGCCGCTGCGGCACGGCATTGACGAAGCGCACGAAGGCGGCGTCCTGCGCCGGGCCGGTGTCGTACAGGGCGGTGCCGGCGGCCTGGGCCGCGCAGCAGGCGCCGGCGGCGAGCGCGGTGAGCAGCAGGCGTTTCATTTCTTCTTCGGCACGGCCGGCGATTCCTCGATGGCCTTGACCAGCGCGGTGCCCCATTGCTTGTAGCCGGAGTCGGTGAAATGCTGGCCGTCGACGGTGCGCCACTGGCCCGGCTTGGAGAAGTTCAGCGAATCGATATAGGTGCACGGTGCGACGTTCGAGGCGAGGAAGGTCGAGACCCGCTTCACGCCGTCGTAGGTCTTGTCGAACTTGCCGCCCTCGGTGCCCCAGGCCGGACCGACCCAGACGCAGGAGACGCCGGAGGCGGCGATGTCCTTGGTGAGGGCCGAGACCTGCTGGTAGGCCCAGGCGCGCGGGTAGGTGGCCTGCTTGTAGCCGCCGATGGTGTCGCCCTGCACCACCACGATCAGGTTGATCTTTTCCTGGGCGATGACGTCCTTGACCGGCTTGGTGGCGGCGGCCGAGCCGATGAACTTGATCGGGCCGGCGTCGACGCGCTCGGCGCCGCCGCAATGGCTCTGGGTGGTGGTGGTCCAGTCGCCCGGCACCGAGCCGCAGACGCCCAGGCTGTGCACCTTGGCACCGGCCTCGACCAGCGGCATGTGCAGCGAGTCGATCAGGTAGCCGGCGTTGGACAGGTGGCTGTCGCCGACGATGAGAATGCTGAGTCCGGCGAGGGTGGCAAGCATGGTGGGGTGTCCTTTGTCGCGTCAGCGCGCCAGGGGCGCGGAAGGGAGGGCCGAACCGGCGGGTTCCGGCCGAGGCGCGGATCGTAGCGAACGCGTGGAGCCGGAGAACGGATTGTCCCGAGAGACAGAGTTCGCAGCCGGGCTTTGTGCGCCGGCGGGTGCCGCGGCGTCGGTGCCCGACAGCAGCGGATCGCGCGCCTTCAATTGCTCGGCGGCGCGGTTCAGGTAGGCGATCGCCTGGCCGGGCTTGCCCTGCGCACGCAGCAGGCGGCCGCGGGTGGCCAGCACGTCGGGGCTCTGCGGCGCGAGTTTCTCGGCGCGGTCGATGTACTGGTCGGCGGTGCGGAAGTCGCGCTGCTGGGTGGCGATGCCGGCGGCGGCGGTCAGGCTGCCGACGTCTTCCGGATCGCGCGCCAGGATGTCGCGGTAGATCGCGTTGGCGCGTTCCTTCTGGCCGTCGTCGTTGTACATGCGCGCCAAGAGGCCCAGCAGCACCGGGTCTTCCGGGGTGGCGGCCAGCAGCGGCCGCAGCAGCTCGTACGCCTCGGCCAGCTTGCCCTGCTTGCGCAGCGCCTCGGCCTGGCGCATGACATAGCCGTTGCGCAGGGTTTCCAGGGCATCGAGGTCGTCGCCGTCGAGCTGGCCGGCGTTGGCCCGGGCCTGCAGCTGGCGCAGCACGTCGGCCAGGTTGCGGTCGTCCTCGGCGGCCAGCAGCACCGAGCCGTAGCGCAGCTGCAGCGAGGTGAGGGCGGCGCCGTCGGCCGGGTTGCGGCCGGTGCGCTCGATGGCGGTGCGCAGCAGTTCGCGGGCCCGTGGCAGGTCGCCCAGGTCGACATAGCCCTGGGCCACGATGCCGAGCAGGTCGGCGTCGTTGCCGACCCGCGCGCCGGCCTGCGCCAGCAGCGCCTCGGCGTCGGCGCGGCGGCCGTCGTGGGCCAGTGCCAGGGCCTGGTCGGTCTGCACATGGATGGCGGCGCTGCGCTGCAGCGTGGCCATGGCGATGGTGCGCTGGCCGGGCGGCACCCGGTCGAGCAGTTCGACCACGCCGGCCCAGTCCTTCAGGTTGCCGCGGAACAGGGCGGTGGTGTAGATGACGTCCGGATCGGTGGGCTTGCGCTCCAGCAGCGATTCCATCAGGTTGCGGGCACCGCTGCGGGCGCCGTTGCGCAGGTCCAGGCGGGCCAGCTCCAGGCGCATCCAGGGGTTGTCGGGCTGCAGGTCGACCGCCTGCTGGAACTGCTCGCGGGCCGCGCCTTCCTGGCCGCGCTTGAGCGCCGCGCGGCCGGTGCCGACCGCCACTTCGGCGTTCAGCCGCTTCAGGTCGAGGCCGGCCTTCTGGTCGTCGGTGAGGCCGTCGATCAGCGCACGCGCCTCGCCGGCGCGCTCGGTCGAGGCCAGCAGGCCGACCAGGCCGTTCATGGCCAGCTGGTCGTCGGGCACGCGGGCGATGATGCTGCGGTAGATGCGCTCGGCCTCGGCATAGCGCTTCTGGTCGGCATAGACGCCGGCCAGCCGGTTCTCGGCGTTGGTGTCGGTTTCCTCGAGCTTGATGGTCATGGCCTGGCGCAGCAGGCGCTCGGCCTCGCCGAAGCGGCGCGCGTCGCGGGCGTCGGCGGCCTTGTTCAGCAGCTCCCAGTAGGAGATGGTGTCGAGCAGGATCTTCCAGCCCTCTTGGCCGTCCAGGCGGAAGGCCTCCTGGGCCCAGCGGCGGGCTTCACCCAGGCGCTGCTGGCGAAACCGCAGCAGCGCCATGCCGCCGGCGGCGTCGGCGAAACGCGGGTTGATGCGCAGCGCGGCCGAGAACTCGGCATCGGCCTTGTCGTAGTCCTTGTTCTGGATTTCCGCATAGCCGTCGGCGGTGCGCAGCGCTTCCGGGGCCAGGCGCTTGGGCGCGGCGGCGGCCGGTGCGGCGTTGCCGTTCCTGCTGCTGTTGTTGCTGTTGTTGGCGTTGTTGCCGCGCCCGTCGCCGCGGTTGCCGCGGGCCTGGGCCACGCCCTGGCCGGGCAGCTTGGTGCCGCGGCCGGCGAGCTGCTCGCGCAGTTCGGTGTCGCCCGGGTTGGCCGACAGGTACTGGCGGAACAGCGGCACATAGGCGGCCGGCGGCGGCGAGCCCAGCCAGCCCATGGCGCCGCGCCACTGTTCGCTGGCCTCGCCGCCGACGTCGGGGCGGCGCGACAGGGTGGCCAGGGTGCGCATCGCCTCGAGGCGGGTGGCCGGGTTCTGCAGCCGCTGGCTGGCGATGGTGAGCTGCAGCTGCGGGTCGGCCGGCGCGTCCTTCTGCAGGCGGCGCAGGCCGGCCTGGGCTTCCTCGCGGCCGGCGGGGGTGTAGCCCAGCACCGAATAGAACTCCAGGCCGATCGGGCCCTGCGGCTCGCGCCCGCGGAACAAAGTGCGGTACTTGGCGATGGCGTCCTCGAAACGCTTCTCGCGCACCAGGATGCGGGCCTGGTCGAGCTCGGCCTGGCCGCCGGGCGCGCCGACCTCGATCTCCTGCTCCAGCCGGGCTACCTCGGGGCTGTCGGGGTGGGCGCGGCGCAGCTGGTCGAGATAGCGGCGGGCATCGGCCGGCTTCTTGGCGACCACCGCCAGGCTGCCCAGGCGCGACAGCGCTTCGGCATTGCCGGGGTCGGCCGCCAGCAGCTTCTGCCAGGCCTCGGCAGCGCGTATCGGCTGGCGGGTCTGCCAGTAGCGGCCCTGCTCGACCAGCGCGGCGATCACCGCCGGCGACTGGCGGGTGCCGGTCGCCGGCGTCGCCGCGGGCGGCGGCGGCGGCGGGGCTGCCGGCGCCGCGGCGGTGGTGGGCGCGGCGGCCGGCGCGGCTTGCGCCAGCACGGCACCGTGGGCCGACAGCAGCAGGGCGGCCGCGGCGGCGATCAAAGAAGGGGAATGGCTCTGCATGGCGATGTCCAGGCCGGCGCGAGGGCGCCGGATCGGGTGAATTGGTAACGTCCGTCGAGCCAGCCCTGGCCGAAGAGGCTCAGCACGAGGTCGTAGTACGGCGGCTGGCGTTGCTGGAGGTTCTGCGGCGCCAGGGCTTGCGCCAGGCCGTCGGCGACACGCCGGCGCTGGCGGGCCAGGGCGGCGGTCTGGCCGGTGGCCGACAGCAGCGGCAGCATCGCCGCCGAGAAACCGAAGCTGCCGGTGCCCTGGGTGACGGCGGTCGACACCACCACCGACTCCGGCGGCTGGCCGGCCAGGGCGGTGGCCCGCAGCTGGCCGGCCAGCGCGGTGCGCAGCGGTGCGGCCAGCGTGTCGGCGCGCGGCGTCATGCCGGCCCACAGATAGGTGCGGATGGCGTCGTAGCTGCCCACGTCGCCTTTTTCCGGATGCGGGCCGAAGCTGCCGCGGGCCTTGCCGGCGGCGTCGGTGCCGCTGTCGAGCGTGTAGGACACCCAGTCGGGCGCGAAGCCGTTGGGCTGGGTGGCGCCCTGGTAGAGGGTTTCGGTGTTGCGGGCGATGGCGTCCCACGGCCCGACCGGCGAGGCCGACACCAGCCGGCGCAGCACCGGCGGCGGCTGGTAGCTGGGGTTGAACACCCAGCGCTCGGGGTTGTGGTGCACGAAGCCGAATTCGCCCGGCAGCAGCATCGGCCCCAGGCCGGGCACGTCGACCACTTCGCGCTTCTCGATCTCGGCCAGCAGCAGGCGCGCGTCGCGCTCGTAGGCCGGCACCTTCCACAGACGCGCGGCTTCCAGCAGGGCATAGGTGAACCACAGGTCGGCGTCGGAGGCCGAATTGCCGTCCAGCACCCGCCAGGTGTTGTCGGGCGCCAGGCCCCACCACCAGGCCGGCAGCCGGCCCTGCACCTGCCCGCCCATCAGGTTGTTCACGCTCCAGCGCCACAGCGCGTCGAAGCGCGTCCGGTCGTTGGCCACCAGCGCGAAGAACATGCCGTACGACTGTCCTTCCGAGGAACTGTGCTTCTGCGGCGTGCTGGCATCCACCACCCGGCCGTCCGGCTGGATGAAGATCGACGCGAAGCTCTCCCACAGCGGCCACGACGCCCCGCACCCGCCCGCTGCCCACCCGGGCGCGGCGGCGCCGGCGGACAGCAGCGCGAGACAGTCCCGTCGCATCATGCGAACAGCACGCCGAACCGGCATACGCGCCCCTGCCGAAGGCTGCGCGCAGCGCACCGACTGCCCGGGAGCCGCGGCAGCGAGGCTCCGCCGAGCCGCCCGGCGCCCCCGGCGAGGGGGTAGGCGGCCACACGCAGTTGGCAAGCCTGGGGGCGAGCCATGGCCCGCTCAGCTTCCATAGGGGCTGCGGATCGGATTGACCGGCATGACCTGCGGACCTTCGTACGGCCGGAAGGCATAGCGCAGGTAGACGCTGCCGATGTACTGGCGGTAGTCGCGCGAGTTGTCGATGCCCAGGCGCCCGCCCAGGAACCACTGCGGCTCGACCTGGTATTCGGCCGCGGCGGCCAGGTTGTAGCCCAGGCCGGTCTTGCTGACGCCGGCGTAGGTGGTGCCGGCGGCGGCCTGCTGGACCGGGTCGCCGGGGAAATAGGCGACCGGGTCCTGGCGCACATGCTGCACGCCGAGCGAGCCCTTGAGCTGGTAGGACATGCGGCCGGTGCGCTGCTGCCAGTCGACCGGAATGCCGACCGACACGAACTGCTTCGGGCTGAAATAGCCGCCGTGGCCGAAGGTGTAGTAGCTGAGGTTCTTGTCGTAGGCCAGGCCGGTGAGCGACAGGCCGGCGGTCAGGCTCTCGTCGGTGCGGCGGATCAGGCGGTAGAACACGCCGGTGCCGTATTCGAGCCGGGTGTTGGACTCCACGTCGTGGCCCAGCAGCCGGGCGGCGCCGACATAGCCGTAGGCGCCGAAGTTGCCGCTGTCGTAGTTGCCGTCGAAGCGCGCGCCGTTGGCCGACACGCCGCCCCACTCCTGCCCGGTGCGGGCGTCGCGGGCGCCGGCGAACGACAGCACGCTGTCGGTCAGCGCGCGGCGCGACAGGTTCATGGTGAAGCTCATCTCCTCGTTCACCGGCATCCGGTAGCGCACGCCGCCGTTGATGTCGGTGTAGCGGAAGCCCATCGGCGTGGTGCCGATGTCGACCGCCAGGTTGCCCTGCTCCCAGCCCACGCCGACACCGACGCCGGACTGGTTCTGCCGGCCGGCGTCCGCGCCCGGCTGGGCGTTGGCCACCACCGGGCCGCCGCCGAAGCGGCTGATGCTGGCGAACGAGGTGTCGAGGCGGCCGGTGCGCAGCACCACCGGGGTGACATGGGCGGTCAGCGTGCCGTCGCCCATGTCCATGCGCAGCTGCATCGGGAACTCGGTGTCGGTCAGGCTGCTGGTGCCTTTTTCGCCCTGGCGCGAGCGCACGATCAGGCCGGCGGTGAACTCGGGCCGGGCGCGGTAGCTCTCGATGTCGGCGATCTCGGCGCGCAGGTTGCGCAGCTGGGCCTGGGCCGGGCTCTCGTCGGCGCGCACCACCGGGCCGACCGGGTAGTCGCGGGCCGAGGCGCCGCGCAGCGGGCTGCCGGTGGCGGGTGCGGGGGTCACCGGGTCGGGGATCACCACGTTGGGGATCGTCGACGGCCGGCCGCCAGCGGCAGCGGCACCGGACGCACCGGTCGCGCCGTACAGCGTGATGGGCGCCGCGCCGCCGGTCGAGGGCAGCACCGCCGGCGGCATGTAGGCGGTGCCGGTGAGCGGCGCCGGGGCCGGCTGCGACGGCGTGGCGTTGGTGGTGGCGGTGGTCGCAGCGGCGCCGGCGGCCATCGGGGCCATCGCCGCCGCGGAGGTCGGGGCGGGTGCCGACGCCGGTGCGTCCACCGCACCGCGCTGGATCTCGGCCAGGCGCTGGCGCACCGCCGCGTCCTTCGGCCGCAGCTTCAGGTAGGCCTGGTAGAGCGGAATGTCGTTGCGGTCGGTGCCGGCCCAGCCGAGGGCGGCGCGCCAGCTGCCGATGGCTTCGGCGCCGACGCTGCGGTCGCGCGCCAGCTGCGACAGCTGCACGATGCCGCTGCGCAGGGTGGCCGGCTGCGAGGCCAGCAGCTGCGCCAGCGCCAGCCGCGCCTGCATGTCGCCGGGCGCGTCGAGCACCCGCTGCTCGAGCTCGCGGCGGGTGTCGACCACGTCGGCCGAACCGGCCGGCGGCTGGGTCGTCTCCAGCGGTGCGGAAGCGGCCGATGCGGCGGAGGTCGAGGCGGCACCGCGCTTCGTGGCGGCCAGCGCGGGCATGGCGTGCAGGGCGCTCAACAGGCACAGCACCAGGGTGCGGCTACGGGGTGGATGCATGGGTTTCTCGCTGATCTCGCGGATCGGGCCGAACGCGAACGGGGCGCCCGTGGTCGTCGCCGACCGCAGCGCCACTACGGAAAAAAGCCGCCGAAGCGGCCGAGGGGCCTGGATGACCGATGCTGACCCGCCGCGGTCGCGGCGCGCGGCGGCGGGTGCAGCAGGTCATGGCGTCACACCACCAGGCGGTTGCGGGCGCGGGCTCGCAGCACCACGTAGATCACGATGGCCAGCAGCGCGGCGCTCAGCAGCCCCAGCAGCACCAGCAGGATCGGATGGTTCGACAGGAAGTACTGGATCGAGGTCAGCACGCCCAGCTTGCCGACGTGGTAGGTCTGCTCGGCCACCAGGCTGGAGACGTTGTCGCCCCGCACCACCGAGACGCTGCCCTGGATCTGCTTGACCCGGTCGAGGTCGAGCACCGCGTCCACGGTAGTGCCCAGGCTCTCGCCCTTGTCGGCGGAGATCAGCACCACGCTGCGGCCGGAGGTCATCGGCGACTCGAAGCCGGCGATCACGCCCTGTGCGCCGTCGCTGGTGAACTTCAGTTCCTCGCGACGCTTCTCGGGGGTGGTGCGGTGCGCCGGATCCCACCAGTTCAGGAAGCGGGCACGCAGGTCCGACAGCGGGAAGCTGCGGGCGGTGGGTGCCACCGCCGACGGAATGCGGTCGGCCCACTTCTGCATCAGCGGCTGGTTGGCGCCGGAGGAGAAGACCAGCAGGTCCTTGTCCTTGACGTTGTCGATGCCGGCGGCACGCACCACGGTGACGCCGGTCGACGGATAGCCGGCCGAGCGGCCCATCAGGCCCATGGTGTCGAGGTAGGCCGACAGGTCGGCGGCGCCGGCGTTGTCGGGCAGCACCACCGCGGTTTCCGACAGGTCGGCCATCCGGGTGAACGGGAAGCCGGCGTTGCCGAAGGCGGCCAGGTCGGGCATCGGCAGGTAGTGCGAGAAGTGCGAGATGTCGATCGTCGAGTCGGCGTCGATCGCGCCCTTGACGTTGTCGAGCATCACGTCCTTGCAGAAGCCCTGCTTGACGTAGTCGTAGTAGTAGTGGAACTGCAGCTGCGACTGGGCCGGCAGCATGAACATCGGCACGCGCACCTGTTCGCGCGCCATCACCGTGCCGTCCTCGGTCGAGGGCAGCAGGGCGCTCAGCGCGGCCGGCACGCCGCGCTCGACCGCCAGCAGCGGATAGGAGCGCAGGAACTGCTCGTTGACGTTGATGTTCATCGACGACTTGTCGGTCGTCGGGCGCGGCGTGTAGCGGTAGCGCAGGTCGATCGGGATGCCCTTCTCGCGCCAGCCGAACAGGTCCGGCGGCACGCGGAAGTTCACCCGCACCAGGTCGGGCGTGTAGCCCGAGACGTTCAGGCTGGGGTGATCGGCCAGTTCGCCGAAGCGCACCGGGCGGTCGCTGCGCAGCCAGGCCGGCGCGTCGTAGGGCTTGCGCGCCTCGACCGTCTTCAGCGGGGTGATCGCGGCCACGCGGCCCGACAGCGTCATGCCGCCGACAGCCAGCGCCTTGGCGGCTTCCTTGACGTCGGCCGGGTTGCGGCCCATCACCACCAGCAGCTTGGCGGTGGGATCGTTCGGGTTGGTGACCATCGCCACCGCCGGACCTGCCGGCACCGGCAGCTCGACGCCGGGGATGCCGGTGTTGCCGACCATGAACACCACGCCCGGGCCCTTGTCCGGGATGCCGTTGGGCATGGCCGGGAACTTGGCGCCGCGGTAGCCGGCCAGCGAGCCGAACCAGGAGGACACCGCGCCGGCGGCTTCGAGCACCGGCTGCTCGGGAGTGCCGATGAAGGAGAACGGCAGGTTCAGCGAACGCACGTCGCGGCGGTCGAAGAACGGCGCCGGCAGAAGGTTCAGGTCGTCGGCCAGCACGATCGGCGCGACGGTGAGTTCGAGCAGGCTCTGGTTGGCGATGCTGGCCCACAGGCTGGTGTGCACCGGGTCTTCGCAGTCGAGCGTGTAGTGCCCGATCAGCTCGATGTCGAGCCGGTTGAAGTCGGTGATCATCCGCACCGGGATGTTGACTTCGGTCTCCAGGTCGGTGCCGGCCTGTTCGCGCGGCACCGCGATCGACTGCGCGACTTCGCCGTTGACCCGCACGTTGATGTGCGAGATGTTGGCCAGCAGGGCGGGCGAATACGCGTATTTCAGCTTCAGCTTGGCCGACACCACGACTTCGTCGGCACGCACGCTGAACGGCACGCCGCCCGAACCCTGGGTGCCGCGCAGCTGCAGCGGGAAGTTAGCGCCGAGCTGGCGCAGCGAGATGCCGTAGGTGCGCTGCGGGCCCGGAGGCGCTGGCGGGTTGACGGTAGGCCGGCCGACCACGCCCGCGGGCGAGGTGGAGATGCCGGTGGCCGAGGAGGTGCCGGCGGCGACCTGGGTGGTCTCGGTGGCGGCCGGCGCCTTGGCGCTGGCCTTGCGGTCGCGGTTCGGCGCGGCGTCGGCTGGCAGGAGCACCGTGGTGCCGAGCGCCAGCGCGATGGCCGCGGGAAGTACGCCCCGGACCAGGGCCCGTCGCGCGCGCGGCGTTGTTGCTGTTGTCGGAACCATCAATCCCCCGTCTTCAAAGTTGGGCCTGTGCGCCGCGAGAACCGGGAGAACCTCGGTAGCTTCGGTAGGCGGGGCATGCTGAGCATGCGCCAGGCGTTGGTAAAAAATATGCCGAATCCGCGTGCGCCGATGCGCAGCACCCCACCCAGCGCCTTGAGCGGGGTGTCGCGTTCGCCGCGACCCCAGTTCTGGGCCCACAGGTCGGCGCGCGCGAAGGTCATCTGCGCCAGCGCCACCTGCTGGATGGTGGAGAGTTCCTCGAAGTGCACGCCGAGCTTGTTGCCGCGGCGGAACACCACCTCGGCCGGGAACGAGGCTTCGTCCTGGTCGCGGTAGATGGAGACGTAGAGCTTCTCGCCGAGCTCGATGTTCAGGTCGGAGGTCAGCGCCAGGCCCAGGCCGGTCTGCGAGAAGTCTTCGGTGCGGCAGGCGATGACGCGGCCGTCGGGCAGCGCGACCGACGCACGCAGCGAGGCGATCACCCGCGGCGTCTTGCGCACCTGGCGGCTCTCGGAGGCCACCGCGATGGCCGCGCACAGCATCACCACGTTGTAGGCGGTCCAGATCAGGTTGATCGCCAGGGTGGTGTATTGCTCGCGGGCGAAGTCGCCGAAGAACACCCGCCAGGCGCCCACGCCGATGCCGATCAGGCTGAGCATCACCAGGATCACATAGGGCTTGGCGATGTTCCAGTCGAAGTAGCTGCGGTCGACGATGCCGCCCTTGGAGGTGACGTTGAACTTGCCCAGGCGCGGGTTGATGAAAGCCGCCAGCGTGGGCCGCAGGATGTACCAGGCCAGCACCGACTCGTAGACCTCGTTCCAGAACGAATGCCGGAAGCGGCCCTGCATGCGCGAGTTGGTGATGCCGGCGTGCAGCAGGTGGGGCAGGGCGAAGGCGGCGATCATCAGCGCGGTGGCCTGGAACACCTGCGCGCCGAAGAACAGGTAGGCCAGCGGCGCGGTCATGAAGATGAGCCGCGGCGCGCCGTAGAAGAAGTGCAGCATCGCGTTGAGGTAGCACAGGCGCTGGCCGAACTTCAGCCCGCGGCCGAGCAGCGGGTTGTCGATGCGGCAGATCTGCGCCATGCCGCGCGCCCAGCGGATGCGCTGGCCGACGTGGCCGGCGAGCGATTCGGTGGCCAGGCCCGCGGCCTGCGGGATCGCCAGGTAGGCGGTGTTCCAGCCCAGGCGGTTGAGCTTGAGCGCGGTGTGGGCGTCTTCGGTGACGGTTTCGGTGGCCATGCCGCCGATGGTCATCAGCGGCTCGCGGCGGATCAGCGCGCAGGAGCCGCAGAAGAAGGTGGCGTTCCAGAGGTCGTTGCCGTCCTGCACCAGGCCGTAGAACAGCTCGCCCTCGTTGGGGATGGCGCGGAAGGTCTGCAGGTTCTTCTCGAAGGGGTCGGGCGAGAAGAAGAAGTGCGGCGTCTGCAGCATCGCCAGCTTGGCGTCCTTCAGGAACCAGCCCATGCAGACCTGCAGGAAGGAGCGGGTCGGCACGTGGTCGCAGTCGAAGATGGCGACGAATTCGCCGTCGGTCACCTGCAGCGCGGCGTTGATGTTGCCGGCCTTGGCATGGCGGTTGTTGTCGCGGGTGATGTAGCCCACGCCGACCTCTTCGCAGAAGAGGCGGAACTCCTCGCGCCGGCCGTCGTCGAGCACGAACACCTTGAGCTTGTCGCCCGGCCAGTCGAGGCCCATGGCGGTGTAGACCGTCTGCCGCACCACTTCCAGCGGCTCGTTGTAGGTGGGGATCAGCACGTCGACGCTGGGCCAGACGGTGTTGTTGACCGGCATCGGCAGCGGCTTGCGCTCCAGCGGCCAGGCGGTCTGGAAATAACCCAGCAGCAGCACGGTCAGCGCGTAGAGCTCGGCCAGCACCAGGCCGGTGCCGAAGAAAGTGTCGACGAAGCCTTCGAAGCCGGTGGTCTCGGTGATGCGCCAGTAGATGTAGCGCATCGAGGCGGTCAGCGAGAAGACGATCATCGTCAGCGTCGGCAGCCGGCCCGGCACCTTGCGCAGCAGCAGCGCGCAGCCGAAGCTCACCGCCGCGAAGATCACCTGACCCCAGAAATCGAGCGGCACGGTGAACACCAACACGAACAGCGCGATACCGGCCACGCCCGCCAGGATGCGGGCGATCGGGTGGCGCCACATCGACAGGTTGACCGTGTCGAGCATGCTCGATCGCAGGCGCTGGCGCAGGCTGCGCTGGGGTACCTGGAAATTGTCTTGGCTCGTCATCGTGCGCTTGCTCCGGGGGCGAGCCGTGCAAGCACGGTCTTCGCGATATCCATCAGGTCGGCAGCCGCCTGGCTGTCGTCTGCATAGTCGAAAACACTCTGGTCGCAGGCCAGGGCCTCGGCCACCGCCTGGTCGCGGTGCACCGCGCCGACGAAACGCGCGCCGAAGCGCTCGCGCATCACCTGGGCGACGTCGGCCGACAGCTGGCGGGTGGTGTCGGCCTGGTTGATCAGGTGCATGTGCCCCTGGAAACCGGTGCGGCCTTCGGTGTAGCTGTCGACGAGGTTTTCCATCATCGGCAGGGTGGCGTAGGAGCCGGCGTCGGGCAGGGTGACCAGCAGCGCCATGTCGGCGGCGGCCAGCGCCTGGCGCAGGTAGACCGACGGGCCGGGCGGCGTGTCGACCAGCACGATCGCGTCGCGCACCATGCCCAGGTGCGACAGGTGGTCGCCCAGCCAGCCGGGGTTGGCGGCCAGGTGGCTCTCGAACAGGGTGCGGTCGTCTTCGTTGAGCACGCCGTAGGGCATCACCGCCACGCCGCGTTCGCTGCGCTCGCAGCTGGCGCGCCAGGACACGCCGGCCAGCGTGGCGCGCGACATGCCGTCGATGACCGACGGGTCGAGGCCGAAATGCAGGCGCAGTGCGTTCTGGGGATCGAGGTCGGCGACCAGCACGGGCTGGCCCGCATGGGACAGCGCCTGCGCCAGGTTGGCGGTGACGGTGGTCTTGCCGACTCCGCCCTTCGCCGAGGCGATCGCCAGCACTTTCACGACCGCAGCAGCCTTCTGAGGATGGAGCCGTCGCGGTCGGTGGAACTGGCCGGCGGCTCCGGCGCGCGGGCGATGCGGGTGAACAGGCCCTGCAGCTCGGTGCCGGCGGCCGGCGCGCCCGGGCGGGCGGGCGCCGGTGCCGGCGAGGCGATCGGCGCGTAGCTGGCGGGCGGGGCCACCGGCGGCAGGTGGTCGGCCGACATCACCGGCTCGACCGGCATCTGGGTCGGCAGGGCCGGGCGGCCGCGCACCGGCTGCTGCCGCGGGTAGACGTCGGTGTGGGTGACGGCGGCCCGGGCGGCGGCATCGGCTGCGGCGCGTTCGTCGAACACGGTGGGCAGCGGGCCGGCGGCCACGTCGGTGGGCGCGCCGTCCTGCGACACCGGATGCCTGCCGCGGGCGGCGTCCTGCTGGCGCACGTTGGCCAGCAGCGGCCAGCGCTCGCGCGACTGGCGGATGACGTTGTCGCGGCCGAGTTCCTGGTAGTTGTCGGGCTGCCCGCCGAACTGGCGGTACAGGTTGGCGATGTCGTCGGAACTCATGCGGCGTCTCCAGGGCGGTGCCGGTGGCAGGCGGCGGTCATGCCGCTTCCAGGCGCAGTTCGACCGAGCCGGAAGCGTCGGGGCCGGCCATCTGGTGCACCTGCAGGCCGCCGGCATGCGACTGGCGGAACCACTCCTGGTAGACGCCTTCCAGGAACGCCGGTGCCCAGCCCTGCGAGGTCGGGCCGAGGGCGGTGAACAGCGGAGCGCAGTAGTGCGAGATGCGCAGGGCGCCGGGCAGCTCCTCGAGCGCGCACCAGCCCCAGTCCTGCGAGATCCAGATGCGGCCCATGGCGGTCTGCAGCTCGTCGAGCGTGCTGCAATCGGGCAGCGGCAGACCCTGGGCAAAACGCAGGCCCAGGCGGCGCATCAGCGCCTTCAGGTCGGCTTCGGGCAGTTGCTGGGAAAACTCTTCCGACAGCGCGCGCAGGAAACCCTTCCACTGGCGCGAGCACTGCAACTCGGCGAAATATTCGACTACTGAAGGTTCCACGAGGTGCCGCTGCTTATTGAAATCGTAACTTCGATAGATATATGTATGCAAAGGTAGGATAGCAGACACGCCCCTGTCTGTGGTGCGGGAATCGACGCATACCTGTAGGACCACGACGCGAGCGTTGCACGGAGGACAATCGGCCGATGCCCCTGATGCCTCCCGCCGCCGCCCCCGTCGCTTCCGGAGGGCCGCCGACCCCGGCGGCCGCCGATCCGCCTTCCGCTCTGGCGCCGCTGCGCTCCCCGGTGTTCCGCATGCTCTGGGCCACCTGGATGGTGGCCAACACCTGCATGTGGATGAACGACGTGGCGGCGGCCTGGCTGATGACCTCGCTGACCACCTCGCCGGTGATGGTGGCGCTGGTGCAGTCGGCTTCCACCCTGCCGGTGTTCCTGCTGGGCCTGCCGAGCGGGGCTTTTGCCGACATTCTGGACCGTCGCCGCTATTTCATCGTCACCCAGATCTGGGTGTCGGCGGTGGCCACGCTGCTGTGCGTGACGATCCTGATGGGCTGGATCGGGCCGAAGCTGCTGCTGGGCCTGACGTTTCTCAACGGCATCGGCTTGGCGATGCGCTGGCCGGTGTTCTCGGCGATCGTGCCCGAGCTGGTGCCGCGCAGCCAGCTGCCGGCGGCGATGGGGCTCAACGGGGTGGCGATGAACGCCTCGCGCATCATCGGCCCGCTGGTGGCCGGCATGCTGATCGCCGGCGCCG
>JAKONS010000375.1 GCA_022701845.1 Burkholderiaceae bacterium | reverse complement strand
CCATCACATTGACGAACGCCAGCCCGTTGGCCGTCGGCGTGGCGATCAGCGTGACCCGCGCCGAGGGCCGCCCGGCGGGCAGGACGACCGGTGCCGCCTGGGTCAGTTTCAGGGTGTCGTCGGCGGTGAAACTGAGCTTCGCACCGCGCTCGGCCAGCCCGGTGACATGCAGGGTGATGGTGTAGGGCTTGCCGACGGTGGCGATGCCCGCGGGTTGCGCTTCGACGATCACATTGCCGTGGCGCGGCTTGGTGCTGGTCGGCACCCGGGCGGCGGCATCGCTGGTCGGCGTGGCGGCGCCGGCCGCGGCGGCGCAACTCAGCAGGAATGCGGCCAACACCGGACGCCCGAGCCGGCGGGTGCAGGCTTTCCGGGCCGGAGATTGAACGGTATGCATGGCGATGTCCTTCTTCATGGTTGAACGCTGCTCACCACCACGTCGAAACAGGGGGAGGCGGAAACGAAGCTCTTGTCGGTGAGCCGGATCAGGTGATCGCCTTTTTCCAGGCGGTAGACGGTGCCCCGTGCACCCGCGTTGACCGAGTCGATGCGCACCACCGCCGGCGCGGCGCCCCACACTTTCAGTTCCGGCTCGCTGGTGCCGCCGCCGGTCGCGCGCACGATGTATTCGCCGGCCGACGCGGCGTCGAAACGCAGGTAGGTGTATTCGCCCAGCTTGTTGCGCTCGTTGCGCGGATCGAGCGCATTCGACACGCAGACGCCGCTCGCCGGCGCACCGGCTTGCAGCACGCGCACCATCGGCAGCGCGACCGGCGAGCCGCCGTCGTTGGTCTCGCCGGTACCCCAGGCGTCGGTGACCGGCTCGATGTTCTGCGTCCGCAGCAGTGCGGCGAACCGGGCCGCGGCGGCGGGCGCCGCCTGCACCAGCGAGGTGTTGAACAGATGGATGCCGCCGCTGGCGACCGTGCTGCGGAAGCTGCCGGCCAGCGCCTGCAGGATCGGCTCGAGCCCGGCGCTGTCGTGCAGCTTCCAGACGACGTAGCGGATCGACTCCTGGTTGAACCAGCCGGTGTTGGCCGTCGGCGCGGTGTCGAGGTCGATGGTGAAGGTTTCCGCGTCGCCGGGTCCGTAGCTGTCGACATAGCGGGCGCTCTTGAGCGCGATGCCGGACCAGGCGGTGGCGAAGCCTTCGGCGAAGGCGATGCCGCGGTCGAGCAGGTCGTCGCGGGCATGGGCGCCGCCCAGGGAGTCGGTGCGGCCGAACGCGCCCTGGTAGTAGTGCGCCCATTCATGGGAGATGACGGAGGCGTCGTATTCGTCGGTATCGACGCCGGCCTTGCCCATCAGCACCATCAACGACGACTTCTCGCCCGCGATCGTCAGCGCCGCAGGGAATTCACCGGTCGCCGGGTTGCTGCGCGTCGAGGGACGGTTCTTCTCGCTCCAGAACACGGTCAGCGGCGGCACCACCGCACCGGGTGCCGGTGCCGGCACGCGGGCCTGGTTCTCGTAGATGGTGTCGAGGATCGCGAAAGGTGCCGCGAGCCGGCCGTCGATCAGCGCATCGGGCCGGGCGCCGGGGATGGTGATGTTGCGCACCAGGTCGGTCTTGTCGACGATGGTGGCCGGCACGATGACCCCGTAGAGCCGGTCGCCGTCGGTGTTGTCCGCCACCTCGGCGTACCACTGGCCGGTGCCGGCGGCGGCATTGCCCATCCTTGCGGTGATCCGCACCTTGACCACCGAATTGACCGGAACGCTCACCGCATAGTTGCCGGAAGCGTCGGTGCTCCCGCGCGTCAGCACCTTGCCGGCGAGGTCGACCACATCGAGCTGGACGGTGCGGGCGGGCTTGAGTGTGCGATGGGCGTAATCCAGGCCGGTGCCGGGATTCACCGCGACCGCCTCGAAGGCGACATTGCCGCGGAGCGTCACCTGTCCGGGTGGGGTGGGCTGGGTGGGGGTGACGGGTACCCCGGGCGTGCCCGGCACCGGTGCGGGCGGTGTGACCACCGGGCCGGTGGTGGCAGGCGGTGTCTCGCCGGTACCCGCCTGCGTTTCGCCGCCGCCGCTGCCGCCGCTGCAGGCGCTCAATGCCAGCGCCGCGGTCGCGGTCGCCAGCCATGTCCAATATCGCATCTCGACTCACCTCTTCTGTAAAAGAAGCGGCGCACTGTAGGCAGTCGTGTCGCGATCCGGCGAGCAGCGGACGAAACCCTGCTATCGGCCGACGAACACCCCGGATTTCGCGACGAAGTCAGCGATCCCTATCCGAAAAACCGGCGACCGTGCTGCCGCGCACGATCAGCGAATAGGGCAGATGGACGCACTGCTCCGCCACCGCCTGCCCCCGGATCAGGCGTAGCAGCATGTCCGCGGCCTGCGCGCCGATCTCCGCCCGCGGGGTGTGCAGGCTGGTCAGCGGCGGCAGCATCTGGTCGCTGCCGGGCAGGTCGTTGAAGCCGGCGATCGCCACCTGCTGCGGCACCTCGATGCGCAGCCGCAGGGCCGCCAGCAAGGCGCCCTGGGCCAGGTCGTCGTTGCAGAAGAAGATGGCCTGCGGCGGCTCGGCGCGCGCCATCAGGGTCTCGAACATGCGGGCGCCCAGCGCCAGGGAAGACGGCTCCGGCACCAGCAATTCCAGCGCCGGATCGTGGCAGCCCGCCTGCCGCATGCGCGCGCGCCAGCCTGCGGCGCGCTGCAGCACCCGGGCATCGAGCTGCGCCCCGGCGAAGGCGATGCGTCGGGCACCGCCGGCCAGCAGGTGCGCGGTCACCGCGTCGCCGGCGGCCTGCTGCGAGAAGCCGACGCAATGCACGCCCGGTGCGTCGCTGGTCTCCATCAGATGCACGCAAGGCAGGGCGCTGGCGTCGATCAGGCGGCGCGCCGCATCGCTGCGCTCGAAGCCGGTCACCAGCAGTCCTGCCGGGCGGTGGGCCAGCTGCTCGCGCAGCAGCTGCTCCTCTTCCTTGGGGTCGTAGTGGGTGATGCCGATCAGCGTCTGGAAGCCGGCCGGCCGCAGGGTGCGCTGCACGCTCTCGACCAGCTCCACGAACAGCGTGTTCGACAGCAACGGCACCAGCAGCGCGACATGGTTGCTGTGGCTCGACGCCAGCGCCCGCGCCGCCGGGTCGGGCACATAGCCCAGCGCCTGCGCTGAGGCGCGCACCCGCTCCACCAGATCGGGCGCCACCGCGCGCTCGCCACGCAGCGCCCGCGAAACGGTGATCGGGCTCACCCCCGCGTGCGCGGCCACATGCTGCAGCGTGACGCGGCCGGTGCTGCGGGGACGGGACGGCGGTGGAGGCGGCTGGGTCATGGGTGAACGATAACGGCATCGCAAGGTCGGGCAAACCCGCATGCGGCCTGGCGGACAGATGCATAGGATAGCGCTGTCCTGAAAACGGCTCCCGGCCGCCAACAACCTGCGCACGCATCCATGACGAGCAATGATTTTTCCGCCGCACCGCCACCCGCCACCTGGTGGGTGGTGATGGGCGTCTCCGGCTGCGGCAAGTCGACCCTGGGCGCGGCGCTTGCCGACGCGCTGCGCCTGCCGCTGATCGCAGGCGACGCCTTCCACCCGCCGGCCAACATCCGCAAGATGCACGAGGGCGTCGCGCTCACCGATGCCGACCGCGCCGGCTGGCTGAAGGTGCTCGGCCGCGCGCTGTCGGCCGAAGCCGGCGGCGCGGTGCTGACCTGCTCGGCCCTGAAGCGCGCCTACCGCGACCGCCTGCGCGCGGCGGTGCCGGCGTTGCGCTTCGTCTTCATGCAGATCACGCCGCAGGAGTCGCTGGCCCGTGTCGAGGCCCGCAAGTCGAACCACTTCTTCTCGGCCAGCCTGGTCGACAGCCAGTTCGCCACGCTGGAAGACCCGACCGGCGAGCCCGGCGTGCTGGCGGTGCCGGCCACCGAGCCGATCGACCGGCTGGTAGCGCGGGTGACCGACTGGCACGCCGCGCTGGCCGGCTGAGCCCGCACCGTCCTCTTTCCTTCCTCTCCATCCTTAACAACACCCCCAAACGGAGACACCCATGGCGATCCTCGACGGCCAGAAAGTACCCAACCGCCGCTGGCGCATCGGCGGCCTGCTCGGCATTGGCGTGCTGGTCAACTACCTCGACCGGCTCAGCCTGTCGGTGGCGGCGCCGCAGATCAGCGCCGAACTGCACCTGTCGCCCGAGCAGGTCGGCTTCTTCCTGTCGGCCTTCTTCT
>JAKONS010000351.1 GCA_022701845.1 Burkholderiaceae bacterium | reverse complement strand
AGCCGTCGGGTGAACCCAGACGGCTTTGGTAGGTGAGCGCGGAGGCAATGACCTGCTGCATGAAATTCATTATGCATGACCACCATGCGCGTCGGCGCGGGTGGAATGCCTCGGTCGCAGGGCCGTTTAGGCAGCCTGGCGATTCAGATCCTTGACAGCGGCGAGCACTTCGTCGACGTGTCCCAGAACCTTCAGACCACGCCACTCGGCACGCAATACGCCGTCCGGGCCGATCAGGAAGGTGCTGCGCTCGATGCCCTTGACCTTCTTGCCGTACATGATCTTGTTCTTGACCACGCCGAACATGTGGCACATTTTTTCTTCGGTGTCCGCGATCAGTTCGAAAGGTAGTTCGACCTTCGCCTTGAACTCGTCATGCGAACGCATGTTGTCGCGCGAGACACCGAACACGGTGGCCCCAGCCTTGACGAAATCCTTGTAGCGGTCGCGGAACTGCATCGCTTCGGTGGTGCAACCCGGGGTGTTGTCCTTGGGGTAGAAATAAAGCACCACCGTCTGGCCGGCATGCGAGGTATTGCTGACCTTGATGCCGTTCGTTGCGACTGCTTCAAATTCGGGGATGGACTTGTTGACAACGATCGCCATGTGAGCTCTATTTCCTGTGACGGGACCTGCCGCTGGGATGCCGACCACCGACGGCGTCCTTATCAGCTGTTTGCGTGGGTAGGGAACCCGATAAAGACGCTTCCCGGCGCGGCAGCAATCCCAGATTTTAACATCTGTCCGACAAGTCGCGACAACCGCGGGCTAATGGCCCCACGCGGCAGGGCCCGCCGATCCCTCCAGCGGTTCAGGCCGGTTCGAGCAGCAGGGCCGCCACTACCCGACGGCCTTCGCCGGCCAGGATGTTGTAAGTGCGGCAGGCAGCGGCGGTATCCATCGTTTCCAGCCCGATGCGTTTGCCGATCAGCGGCTTGAGCCATGCGACCGGAGGAAATCGCAGGCGTTTTCCGCTGCCGAAAATCACCACTTCGGCGTCCATGTCAGCCAATTGCGAGAAATGTTCAGGACCCAGTTCCTCGAAGCTCGCGCAATTCCATTCGAAACGCTCCCCTGCCGCGCCGATAACCAGGCTGGCATGGACGGTGTCGCTGTTGATCGTCACCCATCCCGGGCCGTAGCCGCGGATGGATTGCACTTCGAGACTATCGGGTTGAAGCTTCATGGCGCAGGCATTCGGAAAAAGGGGGAAAGAGACGCTGGCGGTACGGTCGGTGCCCTACGGCGCGTGTCGTGCGGCACGTGCCATGAATCGATGCGTGATGCATCTCGACTGTGGTCAAATTCTAGGTTTCCCCGCGTTTCGCCTAACGGCGGAGGGACTTTGAAGCCAATCCACAAATCCGCCAAGCTCGCCAACGTTCTCTACGACATCCGGGGCCCGATCATGGATCGCGCCAAGGAGATGGAGGACGAAGGCCAGAAGATCATCAAACTGAACATCGGCAACCTCGCCTCGTTCGGTTTCGATGCGCCCGAAGAAATCCAGCAGGACATGATCCGGCACCTGCCGATGTCGGCCGGCTATTCGGACAGCAAAGGCATCTTCGCGGCACGCAAGGCGGTGATGCACTACACCCAGCAGCAGGGCGTCAAGGGCGTGACGCTCGACGACGTGTATCTGGGCAACGGCGCATCCGAGCTGATCGCGCTGGCCACCAACGCACTGCTCGACACCGGCGACGAACTCCTGGTGCCGATGCCCGACTACCCCCTGTGGACCGCCTGCACCAGCCTGGCGGGCGGTACGCCGGTGCACTACCAGTGCGACGAGGCCGACGGCTGGATGCCGAACCTCGACGACATCCGCACCAAGATCACGCCGCGCACCAAGGGCATCGTCGTCATCAACCCGAACAACCCGACCGGTGCGCTGTATTCCGATGCATTGCTGCAGGGCCTGGTGCAGATCGCCCGCGAGCACGGCCTGGTGATCCTGGCCGACGAGGTGTACGACAAGGTGCTCTACGACGGTGTACGGCACACGGCGCTGGCGTCGCTGTCGGAAGACGTGGTGACGATCACCTTCAATTCGCTGTCGAAAAGCTACCGCTCATGCGGCTACCGTGCCGGCTGGATGACGATCTCCGGCGACAAGCGCAGCGCCCAGGACTACATCGAGGGCCTGAACATGCTCTCGAACATGCGCCTGTGCGCCAACGTGCCGGGCCAGTGGGCGATCCAGACCGCGCTCGGCGGCTACCAGAGCATCAACGAGCTGGTGAACCCCGGCGGCCGGCTGCGCCGCCAGCGCGATCTGGCCTACGAACTCATTTCCGCCATTCCGGGCGTCAGCTGCAACCGGCCGCAGGCCGCGCTGTACATGTTTCCGCGGCTCGATCCGGCGATGTACCCGATCGCCGACGATCGCCAGTTCTTCCTCGAACTGCTGAACGAAACCCGGGTGATGCTGGTGCAGGGCTCCGGCTTCAACTACCCCGGCAACCACCATTTCCGGATCGTCTTCCTTCCGCACGAGGAAGACCTGCGCGAGGCGGTGTCCCGCATCGCGCGGTTCCTCGAGAACTACCGCCGACGCCACGCCTGAGCCCCGGCTCCTCCGACTTCCTCTCCCTTTCCCAATCACATGAAACCGATCCAAGTAGGCCTGCTCGGCATAGGCACCGTCGGCAGCGGCACCTTCAACGTGCTGCAGCGCAATCAGGAAGAAATCCGCCGCCGGGCCGGCCGTGGCATCGCGATCACCATGGTGGCCGACCTGGACATGGCGCGCGCCCGCGCCGCGGTGGGCGAGGGCGTCACCGTGGTCGACGACGCCCGCAAGGTCGTCGCCAACCCCGACATCGACATCGTGGTCGAACTCATCGGCGGCTACGGCATCGCCCGGCAGCTGGTGCTGGAAGCGATCGAGGCGGGCAAGCATGTGGTCACCGCCAACAAGGCGCTGCTCGCGGTGCACGGCACCGAGATCTTCGCCGCGGCCCATCGCAAGGGCGTGATGGTGGCCTTCGAGGCGGCGGTGGCCGGTGGCATCCCGATCATCAAGGCGCTGCGCGAAGGCCTCACCGCCAACCGCATCCAGTGGATCGCCGGCATCATCAACGGCACCACCAACTTCATCCTCTCGGAGATGCGCGACAAGGGTCTCGACTTCGACGTGGTGCTGAAGGAAGCACAACGGCTCGGCTATGCCGAAGCCGATCCCACCTTCGACATCGAGGGCGTCGATGCGGCCCACAAGGTGACGCTCATGTCGGCGATCGCCTTCGGCATTCCGGTGCAGTTCGACCGGGCGCATGTCGAGGGCATCACCCGGCTGGGCGCGGCGGACATCCGCTATGCCGAACAGCTGGGCTACCGCATCAAGCTGCTCGGCATCACCAAGCGCACCGCAGCCGGCGTGGAGCTGCGGGTGCATCCGAGCCTGGTGCCGACCAAGCGCCTCATCGCCAACGTCGAAGGCGCGATGAACGCGGTGATGGTGCAGGGCGACGCCGTCGGCACTACGCTCTACTACGGCAAGGGCGCCGGCAGCGAGCCCACCGCCAGCGCGGTCATCGCCGACCTGGTCGACATCGCCCGCCTGCACACCGCCGACCCCGGCAACCGGGTGCCGCACCTGGCGTTCCAGCCCGACGAGATGAGCGATCTCACCGTGCTGCCGATGGCCGACGTGGTCACCAGCTATTACCTGCGCCTGCGGGTGGCCGACCAGGCCGGCGTGCTGGCCACGGTGACCGGCCTGCTGGCCGGCGCCGGCATCAGCATCGACGCGGTGCTGCAGCGCGAATCCGACGAGGTGAGCGGTGCCGGCACGCCGCAAACCGACCTGATCATCCTCACCCACGACACCCGCGAAGGCACCATGGATGCGGTCCTGGCGCAGATGCAGGCGCTGGCCTCGGTGCTGGCGCCCATCGTGCGGATCCGCAAGGAAGAACTGGCCTGACCGACATGCTGTATCTCTCGACCCGCGGCCACCCCGACCGCAAGCGCTTCTGCGAAATCCTGCTCGAAGGCCTGGCGCCCGACGGCGGCCTGTACCTGCCGGAGTCCTATCCGCAGATCGACACCGCCACGCTCGAGCAATGGCGCGGCATCTACAAGAGCCGGGGTTACGCTGCCCTGGCGTTCGAAGTGCTGTCGCTCTACATCGACGACATTCCCGCCGAGGAACTGCAGGCGATCTGCCAGCGCACCTATACCGAGAAGGTGTTCGGCACCGCCGAGATCGTGCCCCTGCGCGAGCTCGAAGACGGCTTCTACCTCGAGGCCCTGTCCAACGGCCCCACGCTGGCCTTCAAGGACATGGCGATGCAGCTGCTGGGCAACCTGTTCGAGTACGAACTGGGCCGTCGCGGCGAGGAGCTCAACATCCTCGGCGCCACCTCCGGCGACACCGGCAGCGCGGCCGAATACGCGATGCGCGGCAAGCGCGGCGTGCGGGTCTTCATGACCAGCCCGCGCGGCCGGATGAGCCCGTTCCAGCAGGCGCAGATGTTCAGCCTGCAGGACGACAACATCCACAACATCGCGGTCGAAGGCGTGTTCGACGATTGCCAGGACATCGTCAAGGCGGTGTCGCACGATCTCGATTTCAAGCGGCGCTTTCGCATCGGCACGGTCAATTCGATCAACTGGGCGCGTCTGCTGGCCCAGGTCGTCTACTACTTCGCCGGCTACTTCCAGGCCACCCCGGCCACGACGCCCGGCGGCATGCCGCGCAAAGTGAGTTTCAGCGTGCCGAGCGGCAATTTTGGCAATGTCTGCGCCGGCCACGTGGCCCGCATGATGGGCCTGCCGATCGAGAAGCTGATCGTGGCCACCAACGAGAACGACGTGCTCGACGAGTTCTTCCGTACCGGGATATACCGGGTGCGCGGCGGCGCCGATACCCACGAGACGTCGAGCCCGTCGATGGATATTTCGAAGGCGAGCAATTTCGAACGCTTCGTGTTCGACCTGCTGGGCCGCGACGGCGCCGAAACCCGGCGCCTGTTCGCCGACGAACTCGGGCGCGCGGGCAGCTTCGAACTGCACGAACACCGCTTCTTCGCCGATGCATCCGGTAAGTACGGTTTCGCCAGCGGCCGCAGCAGCCATGACGACCGCCTGGCCACCATCCGCGACACCTGGCAGCGCCACGCCACCATGGTCGATCCGCACACCGCCGACGGCATCAAGGTGGCGCGTGCCTTCGTGCAGCCGGGTGTGCCGATGCTGGTGCTGGAAACCGCGCTGCCGATCAAGTTCTCGGCCACCATCGTCGAAGCCCTGGGCCAGGAACCCGATCGTCCGCCGCAGTTCGAAGGTATCGAGGCGCTGCCGAAGCGCGTCACGATCCTGCCGGCGGATGCGGCCGCGGTGCAGGACTACATCGCCCGGCACTGCGCGTGAAGGTGGTCGGTTTCGCCGGCTATTCCGGCGCCGGCAAGACCACGCTGCTCGAGGCGGTGATCCGCCAGATGGCCTCCTCGGGGCTGCGCCTGGGCATCGTCAAGCATGCCCATCACCGCTTCGACATCGACCAGGAAGGCAAGGACAGCTGGCGCCACCGCAAGGCCGGCGCCACCGAGGTGCTGCTGGCGTCCGACGTGCGCATGGCGCTGATGCGCGAGTACGAGCGGCCGTACGAGCCCTCGGTGCATGCGCTGATCGCCGAACTCGACCCCACGCTGGACTGGGTGCTGGTGGAAGGCTTTCGTGGCAGCGACCTGCCGAAGATCGAGGTCTGGCGCGCGCCGTCGGCCGACTTTCCCGGCAAGCCGGCCCGCTATCCCGACGACCCTTCGGTGCTGGCGCTCTGTACCGACCGTGCCGATCTGCTGCCCCGACCGACCGCGTTGCCGGTGCTCGACTGGGCCGCGCCGCCGACCGTGGTCGCCTGGCTGATGGCCAACGCCGAGCGATTTCGTTACACGCCGCCCGCCGCCGTCTGAGGCGGGTGGCGACAATCCGCCTATGCCTTTCACTCCTCCGAACCCACATGCGCAGGCCGTCTCCGGCGGCGCACCCCGCAAGGCCCTCACCGCGCTCGACGACGCGCTGGCCGAGCTCCTGTCGTACGCCGCGCCCCTGCGCGGCGCCGACGCCACCGACACCGTGTCGACCTTCGACGCCGACCGCAGGGTGCTGGCAGAAGACCTGATGTCCGACCTGCAGGTGCCGCCGCAGGACAACAGCGCGATGGACGGCTACGCGGTTCGGCTGGCGGATGTGACCGCTGCCGGCACGGTGTTGCCGATATCGCAGCGCATCGCTGCCGGCCAGGCGCCGGCACCGCTGGCGGCCGGTTCCGCCGCGCGCATCTTCACCGGTGCGCCGGTGCCGCCCGGCGCCGATGCGGTGGTGATGCAGGAACACTGCACCGCCCGCGATGGCGACCGGGTGAGCATCGACCGCCTGCCGACGCCCGGCGAGGCGATCCGACGGGCCGGCGAAGACGTGGCCCGCGGCGCCGTCGTGCTGGCGGCCGGCACCCGCCTGGGCCCGGCGGCACTGGGCCTGGCGGCCAGCATCGGGCGTGCCCATCTGCGGGTGGCGCGCCAGCCGCGGGTGGCGCTGTTCTCCACCGGCGACGAACTGGTGATGCCCGGCGAAAAAGCGCCGGCCGACATGCCGCCCGGCGCCATCTACAACTCCAACCGCTTTTTGCTGCGCGCCCTGCTGGAGCGCTGCGGCTGCACGGTGACCGATCTGGGCATCGTGCCCGACAGCTACGACGCCACCGTGGCCGCCTTGCGCACCGCGGCCGCCGGCCACGACCTGGTGCTGACCAGCGGCGGCGTGTCGGTCGGCGAGGAAGACCATGTCAAACCGGCGGTGCAGGCGCTCGGCCGGCTCACCCTGTGGCAGATGGCGATGAAGCCCGGAAAACCGTTCGCCTACGGCACGGTCGAGGGCGCGCATTTCATCGGACTGCCCGGCAACCCGGTGTCGAGCTTCGTCACCTTCTTGCTGATGGTGCGGCCCTTCGTGCTCAAGCTGCAGGGCGCTACCCGGCTGGTGCCCGACCCGTTGCCCACGCCCGCCCACTTCGACTGGCCGAAGGCCGACCCGCGGCGCGAGTTCCTGCGGGTGGCGCGCAATGCCGCCGGCGGGCTGGAGCTGTTCGCCCACCAGGGATCGGGCGTGCTGACCTCGATGGTGTGGGGCGACGGCCTGGTCGACAACCCGCCGTCGACACCGATCGCCCATGGCGACCTGGTGCGCTTCCTGCCGTTCTCGGAGCTGCTGTCGTGAGCGCCACGATCCAGGTGCTGTATTTCGCGTCGGTGCGCGAGGCCGTCGGCACCGGCCGGGAAACGCTCACCACCGGCGCCGCCACCGCGGCGGAACTGCGCGACGAGCTGATCGCCCGCGGCGGTGCCTGGGCCGCGGCGCTGGCGCGGGGCCGGGCGGTGCGGGTGGCGGTCGACCAGGTGCTGCAGCACGACGAGAGCGCCGCACTCGCCGACGGCATCGAGGTCGCGTTCTTCCCACCGGTGACCGGCGGGTGATCGAAAGGTGATGGCCATGGAACGATCCAACCCGTCCCCGCGCGTCAGCATCCAGACGGCCGATTTCGACCTGTCCGCCGAAGTGGCTGTGCTGCGCGCCGGCGACGGCGGCGTCGGCGCGGTGTGCGCCTTCGTCGGCACGGTGCGCGACCGCAGCGGCCAGGGCCAGGTGTCGGAGATGGAGCTGGAGCACTACCCCGGCATGACCGAGAAATCCATCGAGGCCATGATCGACGCCGCCCACCAGCGCTTCGACATCCGGGCCGCGCGGGTGATCCACCGCATCGGCCCGCTCGCG
>JAKONS010000321.1 GCA_022701845.1 Burkholderiaceae bacterium | reverse complement strand
TCGCGCAGTCGAAGTCGATTTCGGCGACCACCTATCCCGGCGCCTGGGAATCGGCCCACCGCGCCATCCTGCTGCCGGCCTTCACCAAGGCCACCGGCGCCTCGGTCAGCCTGGTGCCGTCGCTGGCTGTCGACACGGTATCCAAGCTGGCAGCGTCCAAGGCCAACCCGCCGTTCGACGTGATCATCCTGGACGAAGGCCCTTACCTGGCCGCGCTGTCGCAGGACATCTTCCAGAAGATCCCGGTCGACAAGATCCCCAACCTGCGCGACGTGCCCGCCGGCCTGCAGGACCCACGGGGCTTCGGCGCCTTCGTGTCCGGCCAGATCATCGGCATCGCCTACAACACCGAGAAGATCAAGAACCCGCCGCGCTCGTGGAACGACCTGTTGAAGCCCGAATACAAGGGCCGCGTCGGTCTCGCGGGCATGGGCTCGACCCTGATGTCGGCCTGGATGGTGGAGATCGCGCGCCTGAACGGCGGCAGCGAGGAAAACCTGGAGCCGGCCTTCCAGTTCGTCAAGAAGCTGCTGCCCAACGTCAGCGCGGTGGCCAGCAACCCGGGCGCCCTGGCCACCCTGTTCCAGCAGGGCCAGATCGACATCTCGGTGCACTACAACAACAACGTGGGCGACCTGCAGGGCAAGGGCGTGCCGGTGGCGCTGGCCAAGCCCGATACCGGCTGGATCCACATCAAGAGCGTGATGCATGTGGTGAAGAACACCAAGAACCCCGACCTGGCCGCCGCCTATATCAACGCGGCCCTGAGCCCGGAGGTGCAGACCCAGATGGCAGCCGCGCCCTACTTCGTCGCACCGGTCAGCTCCAAGGCGGTCTTCAGCCCGGGACTGCAGGCCTATGCCAGGAACATGACCGAGATCACCGCGATGAACGGGGTGGACTGGGCCAAGCTCAACCCGCGGCGCAGCGAGTACATCGACCGCTTCAACCGCGAAGTGCGGGTCTGACGCGACGGGCCGGGCCGGTGGTCAGGCCAGGCTGAACAGCGAACCCCAGCCCGCCAGCGGCGCGGTGGAAACACCCGCCAGCCGCAGCGCCTTCCAGACCACGGTGGCGATGCTGTCGTACACCGGCACGCCGTGCCGGGCTTCCAGCTCCGGCACCAGCGCGGCGCCCGCCACGTTGGTGCAGAGGATGGTCACCGCCTGCGGGCGCACCGCCTCGTCGCCCTCCATCACCTCGGCCACCATGCGCCGGATCTGGTCGGCGGTGACCTCGGAAAAGGCGAAGTTGTCCTGGATGCCCAGATGCCGTTCGGTGCAGCGGATGCCGGCGGCCGCGTAGTTGGAGACGATCGCCGCCTGCACGTCCGCGCGGTAGGGGGTGACCAGGCCCAGCCGGGTGACACCGGTCAGCCGCAGTGCCTCGTTCAGCGCCAGCACCGAGGTGCAGCCGCGCGCGCCGGTGCGCGCCTCGATCAGCTCGCACAGGCGTTCGTCGGAGTCGAAGCCCAGCCAGGACGACGAGGTGCCGCTCCAGCCGATCACCTCGCAGCGCGCATCGGCGAGCAGGCTGGCGGCGGCCAGGATGCCGGTGGGATCGAACTGGGCCAGCGCCGCGCCGGACAGGGCGATCTCGGTCACCTTGAAGCGTCCGAAATGGGCGCTCACGCCGTCGAGCGGCGCCACCATGGCCGAGGTGATCGGCTCCAGGCTGGTGTTCGAAGAGGGCGTCAGCATGCCGAGCAGGTGGCGATTCATGGTGCGAGATCCGGTGGCGGTGGCAGAAGAAGGAAAAGCGAAACCGCCACGGTGCGAATTCCATGCCACCCCACGCCGATTGAATCCTGGCGCATCCGGCTTTGTATCCAATAGCCGGCGCACTGGCGAGCTAATTGCTTGGCATCGCTATCATCGATCTCCCCCCACGCCGGTCCCGCCATGCCACGCTCCTCCCCCCGCGCCGCCTCCCATTCCAAGGCCGACATCCACGAGCGCATCTACAACGCGATCGTCGAGCATCGCCTGCTGCCCGGCACCAAGCTGCCGGAGGAACGGGTGGCCGAGCTCTTCTCGGTCAGCCGCACCCAGGTGCGCGGCGTGATCCAGCGTCTGGCGGTGGAGCAGCTGGTCACCCTGATCCCCAACCGGGGCGCCTTCGTGGCCACGCCCACCGTCGACGAGGCCCGCGACGTGCTCGCGGTGCGGCGCACGCTGGAGCCGTCGGTGGTGGCACGCCTGATCGAGCGGCTGAAGGCCGGCCGTGCCGCGGGCGCCGTCGAGCAGCTGCGCTCGCTGGTGCAGCGCGAGCACCAGGCCCATGCCGAGGGCGACCGGCGCGCCGCCGTGCGGCTGTCGGGCGAGTTCCATGTGCTGCTGGCGGAGCTGTCGGGCAGCAGCATCCTCTCGCGCATGATGCGCGAGCTGACCCCGCTGACCTGCCTGGCGATCCTCACCTTCGACACCCCGCTGAGCTCGGCCTGCCCGAACAACGAACACCTGGTGCTGATCGATGCGATCGAGGCGGCCGACACCCCGCGCGCGATGGCGGTGATGCAGGAACACCTGATGCACATCGAGAGCGCGCTGCGCCTGGACCGTGGGGAAGAGGTCGAGGTGGACCTGGAAGCGGTGCTGCTGGGCTAGGCCGGCGACGTAAAAACTGTATACAACCCGGGCACGCCGATTGCATGACCGGGCCATGGACAACCCGGTCACCACCCCACCGCCCCATTTCGATCTGCTGATCCTCGACGCCATCGCGCTGACCGCCGACCCGGCGCGGCCTGAGATCCGCGACTGCGCGCTGGGCATCCGGCACGGCCGCATCGCCTGGCTGGACGACCGCCCGCCCGCCGGATATCGCGCCGACCGTGTCCTGCGCCTGCCGGGTCACTTCATCACCCCCGGCCTGGTGAACCCGCACACCCACAGCATGCTGACCATGGTGCGCGGCGTCGCGGCCGACCTGGGGTTCGCACCTTCGTACACGCCGGGCATCCCCAAGGGCACCCAGCTGAATCCGGAACAGGCCCGCGCGCTGGCGCGGCTGGGCGCGCTGGAGGCACTGCTGTTCGGCTCGACCCTGGTCGGCGACAACTTCGTGCATGCCGACGTGGCGACCGAGGCGATGGTCGAGCTGGGCCTGCGCCTGTGCCCAAGCTGGCGCATCCACGATGTCGACTTCGCCCGGGTGGCGCAGGGGCAGTGGCAGTACGACGCGGCCACCGGCCGCCGCACCCTGGAAGCCGGCCTGGCCCTGCGGGAACGCTGGGCGGCGCATCCCCGGGTGACGGTGAACCTGGCGGCCCATGCGGTCGACACCTGCTCCGACGATTTCCTGCGCGAGATCGCCGCCGCGTCGGCGCGCTACGACATGGTGGTCAGCACCCACCTGGGCCAGAGCCGGGTCGAGGTGGAACGGGTGCACGCCCGCACCGGCCGCACCTCCACCGAGGTGCTGGAGGACACCGGCCTGCTCAACCACCGCCTGATGGGCGGCCACTGCATCTACCTGACGCCGCATGACATGCAGCGCATGGCCGCGGCCGGCGCCCACGCGGTGCACATCCCCAAGTGCAACGCCGCCTCCGGCCGGCTGGCGCCCACCCCGGCGCTGGCCCGGGCGGGCGTCGCCATCTGCCTGGCGACCGACACGCAGCATGCCGACATGGTCGAGCTGATGCGCTGGGCGCTCGCCACCGCACGGGTGCAGGAAGGCGGCGTGTCCGATGCCTGGCAGCCGCACCATGTGTTCCACATGGCGACGCAGGCCGGCGCCAACGCCCTGGGCATGGGCCACGAGATCGGCAGCCTGACGACCGGCAAGGCCGCCGACCTGGTGGTGTTCGACGCCAACCGCCCGCACCTGCGCCCGCATGTGAATCCGCTGGGCAACCTGGTGCACACCGGCCAGGGGCGCGACGTGCGTTTCGTCTTCGTCGAAGGCGAGATGCTGGTGGATGACGGCCTGCCGACCCGGGTCGACATGGACACCGTCTGCGCCGAAGCCGAGACGGCCTGCCGCGAACTCTGGGGTGCGGAAGGCGTGAAGTACTGGCGCGCCGGCGCCGCCTGAGATCGCCGGGCCGCCGAAAGGCGGCGGTGGCGGTCGGGCGATCGGTGTATCCATAACTTTATAACTTTGGATACACACCTGGCACGCCGCTTGCTCACCGAAGTGGCACCCGGCATCCGCCGCCCTCCGCCCCCCAAGGATCACCAGGAGCTCCCCATGTTCGACAAGATCGCGAAACTCGTCCTCGCCGCCGCCGCCCTCGCGGCCGCGGTGCTCCCGCTGGCCAGCCAGGCCCAGGACAACACCGTCAAGCTCGGCTATGCCAAGTGCGCCCACTGCACCCCGCTGGCGCTGACACCGGAGCACGCCCAGAACATCAAGCTCGAAGCCATCGGCTTCAACACCGGCAACGACGTGCTGACCGCCCTGCTGTC
>JAKONS010000320.1 GCA_022701845.1 Burkholderiaceae bacterium | reverse complement strand
ACCCAGCACATCGATTTCCGCATCCTGCAACAGCGCTTCGGCAGCCGCGAAGGCCCGTGCGTAATCGGCCGCGTTGCCGACCAGCGCCTCGTTGAGCAACAAGCTGCGGCAGGCACCCACCACCGCCAGCGCGCACAGCATCAGCAGCACCAGCACGACGAAGAGCGCCACCCCCTTCTGCCGGCATGAACCGTCACGCCGCGCCATTGCGCACCAGGAAGACGCCGCGCACGATCCGCACCATGCGTCCCGCGGTTTTCTGCGGCGTGATCGGGGCGCCGCTGCAGTCGCGCACGCCGGTGCCGCCATGGCTGCTCTCGCTCGACAACTGCAGACAGACACGGACGGCCTCGACGGTGGTGTCGGCAGCGAGCTGGTCGGCAGTGACATGGCGCAGCGACCCGGCGGCGTCGCGAACGCTGAACCAGAGCTGCATGTCGTCGACGCCGGCGACGACGGCCTGCGGGCTCTCGACGCCGCCGCAGTAGAGCGCCGGCCGGTTGTGGTTGTCGCTTTCGTTGCGGATGAAGAATTCGGCGTCGATGTGGCCCGGTGGCGTCTTGCCGTTGCCGAGGCAGTCGAGCTCGCCCGGCTCCGGCTCATGGGCCACGCGCAGCGCATCGGGTCTGCCGGCGCCGCCCTCGACACCGCCCACCGCCACACCGCCTGCCGCCCAGCCCTCGAATGCTCCGGACAGGCGCGCAGCGCCGCCGACCGCTTCCATCCGTACCGTGCCGGCCTGCCGCACTTGCGCACCGATGAGCTGTAAGGCGATATCGGCGCGCTGCTGCAGGTCGGCGGCATCGCGACCGGCTGCGGCGGTCGACAGGGTGAAGGCGTAAGCGGCGATGGCCGCTATCACGACCAGCAGGCCGAGCGCGACGCCGACCATCACCTCGATCAGCACCACGCCCCGCACCCGGTGGCGCGGCGCCGGCGGGCCCGGGCGACGGCGGTCAGGGCTGCACATACGCCACATGACAGAGGTAGGTCGGCGGGCAATCCACGCCCGTGGGCGGGCCGGCCGGCGCTTCCAGGCTGCCGCCGCTGCTGCTGCGGGACATTTCCGGCCACGCCACCGCGATGCCCCACTGCCCGGGCGCCGCGCCCGGGAACACCGTGGCGCGCGAGCCGGGCAGGGCGTCTCGCAGCGACGCCCGCCAACCCGCCAGGTCGTGGTCGGCGATCTGGCGGGCGGTGCAGGCGACCGCCATGCAGTCGGCCGACGCGCTGCGGTCGGCCGTCCATTGCAGCGCGTAGTCGCCGGCACGTACCGCCGCGGTATTGAGCGCCATGCTGTCCCGCAACAGGTCGATGTGCTGCAGGGCGACGGCGCGGGCCGCGTTCACCCGGTCCGCGGCCAGCTGGCGCGCCATCAGCTGGCCCAGTCCGAGCATGCCCAGGCACAGCACCGCCAGGGCGACCAGCGCTTCGATCATGCTGGCGCCGTGTTCATGGGCGCGCCGCAGGCGGGCGGTCAGCATGCGGTGCGGGAGCTGGTGCGTATGCGGCCGCCGGCATTCAGGCAGAGCGTGCGCACCGTGGTGTCGCCCGCTGCGGCCTGCGCTGCGGCTACCAGGTACCGGCCGCCCAGCGGCATGTTGTTGCCATGGCGATCGAACCGTGTCGCCACGCTGCCGGCGCTGTGGGTGATGGCGATGTCGGCCGGCGCGGTATAGCTGCGCAGCAGCTGGTCGCCCGACGGGCCGGCGACCACGCTCCAGCGGCACCGCTGCTCGCTCGCCGCCGGGGCGAAGGGGCAGTCGGTCGCCGGCTCGAAGCGCAGCACCACCGCAGCGCCACGTCGCATCGCTTCTCCCCGGGCCCAGAACATGTCGGCCTGCAGGGCCTGCGCCACCGCGCGCACCCGCTGGCTGCGGATCACCGACCGGAACGACGGCACCGCCAGCGCGAGGAGCAGCGCGGTGATGGTGAGCGCCACCAGGATCTCCACCAGCATCACGCCACCATCGGGCGCACGGCGGCGGCGCGAGCGGTGCAGGAAGAGGGAGCAGGGCGGCATGGCGGGTCGGTTGGCGAGGTGGGCAACGATCGTCACCGCGGCGTGTTAAAAATCGCCGCCGCCGGTCATTCCTCGTCGACCGGCCGTCCCGTCACCCCGAAAAGTGCCCTTCGCCCCTCGGCCTCCGCCCTCACTGCCATCGCCATGCCATTGCTTCACACCATCGATATCGAAACCGCTCCGCAGCCGACCGCCACCATCCTGCTGATGCACGGCCTGGGCGCGGGGGCCGACGATTTCGTGCCGATGGTGCCGCAGCTGCATCTCGGCGGTATCGGGCCGGTCCGCTTCGTGTTTCCGCAGGCGCCGACGATGCCGGTCACCATCAACGGCGGCTACCGCATGCCGGCGTGGTACGACATCGTCGCGACCGATCTGGGTCGGCAGGAGGACGAGTCGGGTCTGCGCGCGTCACGCGATGCGGTCGAAGCGCTGATCGCGCGCGAGAAGGAGCGCGGCATTCCGGCCGGCCGCATCGTGCTGGCCGGCTTCTCGCAGGGCTGCGCCATGGCGTTGATGGTCGGCCTTCGCCACGGCGAACGGCTGGCCGGCATCGCCGGGCTGTCGGGCTATCTGCCGCTGGCATCCACCACCGCTGCCGAAAGGCATGCGGCGAATGCCGACGTACCCCTGTTCCTGGCGCACGGCACCCGCGACGGCGTGGTGCCGCTGGCGCGCGCCGAGGCATCGCGCGACGCCCTGTCGGCGTTGGGTTATCCGGTGGAATGGCACACCTATCCGATGGAGCACAGCGTGTGTCCGCCGGAAGTGAGCGATCTGGAGGAGTGGCTGCAGCGCGTGCTCGGCTGAGCGCGCGCCGCGGTTGCTATCGGCGGCCGGACGGGCGCTTGCCGGAGGTGTTGCCCGGCGTAGTGCCGGACCGTTTGGCCCGGCGCGTCAGGTGCACCACCACCAGGCCCGCACCGAGGACGACGGCGAACCAGCCCACCAGAGCGCTGCCGCCCGCGGCCTGACCGATGCCGGTGGAGCCGAGGAAATGCGGCGCCAGCAGAACCGCCGCGCCGATGAGCATGCAGGCGATGCCGCGAAAGAGAAAATTGTGATTCATGGGGTCGGAAAAAAGTCTGCGCGGCTGGGCCGTGGGGATGCCGGCCGCCGGCCGAGCGCCGATCCTACGCGCGTGTTATTTTCGCTCCCCCAAAATAACGATAAACCCCTCAGGCTCTCCATGACCAGTATCGAACAGCGCCTTGCCGCCATTTCTCCGCAGCGCTTTTCGGGCATGCGTCGGGGCATCGAAAAGGAGAGTCTGCGCTCGCTGCCCAACGGCGGCCTGGCGCTCACGCCGCATCCGCAGGCGTTGGGTTCCGCACTCACCCATCCGCACATCACCACCGACTTCAGCGAGTCGCAGGTAGAGCTGATCACCGGAGTGCACGACAGCGCCCAGGCCTGCCTCGACGAGATCACCGCGGTGCACCAGTTCGTGCACCACAGCATGGCCGGCACCGAGACCTGCGTCGGCGAGAACCTGTGGGCGTCCAGCATGCCGTGCGTGCTGCCGCCGGACGAGACGATTCCGCTCGGCCGCTACGGCACCTCCAATGTGGGACG
>JAKONS010000317.1 GCA_022701845.1 Burkholderiaceae bacterium | reverse complement strand
GTCTTCGACTGCGCGGTGCCCAGCTGGGTCAGGGCATGCAGGGGGCTTTTCCGATAGCCGAAGAGCCGCAGCACCGCATCGCCGAACCGCCCGGCGCCCCGCCGGGAGGCGCGGTCGATGTAGGTGTTGATCTTGAAAAGCCGCGCCTGCGCCGTGGCCAGGTCTTCCGCAGTGAAGATGCCGTTGCGCACCGCCAGGTAGGCCTCTCGCTGCCGCGCCGGCGCGTCGGTTTCGGGGTCGTCGACCAGGGCCTGGGCGCACAGCAGTCCGTCGATCAGCAGTTCGCGACCGGTGCGCAACGATCCGACCTCCGGCGCCGATCCTGCCGCGACCGGCTGCGCCAGCGACCGTGCGAGGGCGATGCAGCCTGCCAGGCTGTCGGGACGGGATTCGGACGGCAGGCTGTCGCCGAGAAGACCGGCCACCTGGATACGCGCCGCATAGGCCTCGCGCTGGATGGGTGCCAGGCCCGGGTCATCGGAGAGCCGGATGTGCCGGTCGAAGGCGAGCAGGCATTCGATGCCGGGACCTCCGCTGCCGGCAAGCGCTCGTTGCGCGACGAAGGCGGCGCCCTTCGGCTCGGCGCTGGCCAGCGCCTTCAGCAAGCCGGCCGCCGCCACCGGATCGCCGGATGCAAGCCGCGCCAGCACGGTCGCCAGGAGCACCGGGCGCTCGTACGGCATGAGGCCCGGGACTGCCAGGCGCATCAGGCGCCGCAGCAGCTTGTCCAGATCGCGCTCGTCGCCTGCCGCTGCAGCCGGGGAGAACAGCGTGCGCAACAACGCGGTCGCGTCGACACGGTTGACCGCCGTGTCGTCCACCGGCGCCGATCGCTTGGGCGCACCGCCCGCGACTGCCTGCACCGCACGTTTTCGGCGGCGGATCAGTTTGCGCGGCGGCACCGCATCAGCGTCGGGCCGGCGCAGGCTGTCGAATGCCGGCTGCCGCAGGCCGTGCGGCACGTCGGCGTCCTGCCGGATGCGGCTGTAGAGGAAGTTGCCGGTGCCGGCATCGACGACGCGGAGCTTGCGGGCGATGCGCCCGAGCCCCGACAGCGGCCCGCCGGTCACCGCCGAAGGCACATTGGTTTCCACCGCCTGGGGTGCGATGGAGGCAGGCGGACGACGCGGCGGCAGGCCGGCGGTCAGGCTGGTGGAACGGCTGGCAGAACGGCTGGACGGATGGGCAAACACGGCTGCTCCGATCGGGTGAGGATGCTGTGGCGATGGCCGCGAGGGCTTACAGCCACTGCTCGGGCCAGTGGTTCGGCGTGCGGCCGTTGGCCACTGCCTGCTGCTGGATCCGATCCAGATCGCGTTGCAGGCCATCACGCTCGTAGCGCCTGCTGGCGGCTTCGGCCTGGCGGTAGACGCGGTCGAAGTTGCCGCGCAGCACCAGATCGAGCGTGTCCTGCGGCAGGTAGTCGAACAAGGCTACCGGCTGGCTCCCCAGCGTGGCCGTGCCGGGCCCCTGCCCCTGGTTGGTGTAGATGCCGTAGGTGCTGGTGAGCGACGGCGTGTTGCGGCTCACCAGCGCGTCGCTGCCCATCAGGAAACGGTCCGGATAGTCGCGGATCAAGGCGGCCATCTCGCGGATGCGCGTCTCGCGCATCGCGCGGTCGGCGACCGGATCGAAGGCGGCGCGCTGCCCGGCTCCGAGGTTCGCGGCCGGTTTGGGGTGCGGGGCGTAGTGGGTCGCGACCGCGTCCCACGACATGTCGACATGCAGGTGGGGACAGGTCTCCAGCAGCGATCGCAGATAGGCCACGTGGTCGGCCGGCGGCGGGCTGTACTTGCCCAAGCCACCCATGTGGGCGAGCACGACGGTGGTGTCGGGATGCGCCTGCAACAGGCCGCGCAGCTGCTCGCGGTATTCGCCGCCGCCGGGCTCGCCGGTGCGTATGCATTCGCGGGCGCTGCTGATGTCGCAATGCAGCGTGATGCCCATGCCGGCACGGGCGGCGAAGCGGAGGTACTTGTGCATCGCCGCATCCACCTCCAGACGCGGCACGAAGCCGCGGTTCTGCTCGTCGACCACCTCCTTGAAGACGGTGATCTCACCGATCCAATGGAAGAGGCCGGGGTACTCGCGCTTCAGGCGCTGGATGAGGTGGATGCCGTGCGGATCGTCGAGGTTGATGCCGGTCACCGCCAGCAGCACCCGGCGCTGCGCGTCGGGCGGCAAGGATTTCCAGACATGGGCGCTCTGCCAGTCGACCGAGGTGTTGTAGTACTGCTTGACCTCGGCGAGCTGGTCGAGGTCGTTCAGGGTGAGCGGCTGCCGGTTGTCGCGGAACCGGTCGGGCATGTAGTAGGTGTGGCCGATGCCGTCGACCTCGTTGCCGCAGCAGCCGGCCGGGCCGCCTTCGATGTTGGTGGGAATCGGCATCCAGAAGAAGCGGTCGACGCCCGCGGCATCCATCAGGGCCATCTGGTCGAGCACGCCGTCGCGCAGCTTGCTGGAGAAGTCGTAGATCTGCGTCGGGCTATAGCCCGGGCCCAGCGAATGGTTGTGGGCGTCGTGCTGGGCGGTCTGGGTGCTGGCGTCGGCCGGACCGGTCTCGACGAAGGTGCTGGTGACGACACGGCCGCGCTGGCTGTCGAGCGTTACTGGCTTGCCACGGCGGCTGCGGTGTACCGGAAAGTCGATGGTGTCGACCTTCTCCGCCGCCTGCCCGCCCACGCTGAAGCTGCTGCCGGGCGCCTCGGCGCGCGCGGCGTCGCGACCGGCATAAAAGAGCGGATGCCCTTCGGCGACGGCGCCGAGCCGGGAAACCACCGCGGACCCGGCCGACGGGCCGCCACGCAGCGGCGGCTTGCCCAGCGGACCGGGGGAGCCACCGGAAAAATGACGGGGGTAATTTTGCGAATGCGAACCGGTCGGCAGGTAGGCCATGCACTTTCTCCTGGAAGAGACGCCGTCGGACGAAGCATCCGAGGTAGGTCCATTCTTTTGTGCATGCGAGAGCCGTCACCCCCGCTTTGCCGAAGATGCGCTGTCGTCGGCGAAGTCGGTTTCTGCCGTATCGGCGCGCCGGGCCGACCGGCGGCGAACGCTCCGGTGCGCGTTCTGCTACTTCGGCAGCACCATCCGGTCGCGCTGCGCGAGCGACGGGAAAAACTTCACCCACAGCACCGCCACCAGCATGGTGCCCACCCCGCCCAGCACCACCGCGCCGACCGGGCCGAGCAGTGCCGCGGTGGCGCCCGACTCGAATTCGCCCAGCTGGTTGCTGGCGCCGATGAACACCGAATTGACCGCGCTGACCCGGCCGCGCATGTCGTCCGGCGTTTCCAGCTGCACCAGCGACTGCCGCACCACCACGCTGACCATGTCGGCGCCACCGGTCACCGCCAGGGCCGCCACCGACAGCCACAGGTGGGTCGACAGGCCGAACACCACCGTCGCCAGCCCGAACAGGCCGACCGCCAGCAGCAGCCGGCTGCCCACCTTGCGGTCGAGCGGCCAGCGCGTCAGCACCACCGACATGGCCAGCGCGCCCACCGCCGGTGCCGAGCGCAACACGCCCAGACCCCAGGGCCCGGTATGCAGGATGTCGCGCGCATAGATCGGCAGCAGCGCCACCGCGCCGCCCAGCAGCACCGCGAACAGGTCGAGCGACACCGCGCCCAGCACCGGCTTGCGATGCCAGATGAAGTCCACGCCGGCCAGCAGCGTCTGCAGGGTGACCGGCGCGCGCGGCGCCTGGATGCGCGGATAGCGGATGCCGAAGCTCAGCACGCAGCCGATGATGAACAGGGCCGCGCAGGTGGCGTAGACCGCGCTGGCGCCGGCCACGAAGATCAGCCCGCCGAGGGCCGGGCCGCCGATGATGGCGGTCTGCATGCCGCCGGTGGCGAACGCCATGGCGCGCGGCAGCATCAGCGGCGGCACCAGCATCGGCACCAGCGCCTGCTGGGCCGGCAGCTGGAACGCCCTCACCCCGCCCAGCACCACCGACAGCGCCAGCAGCAGCGTCCGGTCGGCCCAACCGCCCTGGGTGGCCAGCACCAGCAGCAGCGCCAGCGTGCCCTGCACCAGCAGGCAGGTGGCGACGATGTGACCGCGATGGAACCGGTCGGCCACATGGCCCGCGACCAGCGCCAGCAGCAGTGCCGGCAGGAACTGGTAGAGACCCACCAGCCCGAGGTCCCAGGCGCTGCCGGTGAGGTCGTACATCTGCCAGCCGATGGCCACCAGCAGCATCTGCTGGGCGCCGGTGCCGAACAGGCGGGTGCCCCAGAAACGCATGAAATCCCGCTGGGCGAGCAGGTCCTTGAAACGGTAGTCGGTGGCGGTCATGGGAAGCGCGGCGGGGCGCGATGCGAAGCACGAGGAAATGACGGCGCGAAGACATCGCGGCGCGGGCAAAAGAATAGCCGCTTCGGCCAATGCGCGCTGACGGCGCATCCCCGACAATTCGCCGCATGGACAGCACCCACGACCTCAACAACCGCCGCATCGCCGATGCCTGGGCCACCCTGCAGGCACACGCCGACGGTGGCAACTCCCTTCAGGCCGACGCCTACCGGCTGGCCTTCACCGACCCCGAATTCCTGATCCGCCGCGAGACCCGCGGCATCCGGCTGCAGCTGGAAATGCTCAAGCCCGATCTCGACCAGCAGGCCCAGGGCATCGACAACACCATCGTGGTCTACGGCAGCGCCCGCTTCCTGGCGCCCGACGAAGCCCAGGCCCTGCTCGAAGCGGCCGAAGCCGCCGGCGACGAAACCGCCATCGCCGCGGCCCGGCTGAAGATCCGCAACGCCCGCTGGTACGAACTGGCGCGCCTGTTCGCCCGGCTGGTCGCCACCGACAGCGAGGCCCGGCCACGCGAGGAGCGGCTCTACATCTGCACCGGCGGCGGCCCCGGCATCATGGAGGCGGCCAACCGCGGCGCGCACGAGGTCGGCGCCCTCACCGTGGGACTCAACATCGCCCTGCCCTTCGAGCAGAGCGGCAACCGCTTCATCACACCGGGCCTGTCGTTCAAGTTCCACTATTTCGCGCTGCGCAAGATGCATTTCATGATGCGTGCCAAGGCGCTGGTGGCGTTTCCCGGCGGCTTCGGCACCCTCGACGAGCTGTTCGAGGTACTGACGCTGGTGCAGACCGGCAAGTCCAAACGGGTGCCGATCGTGCTGTTCGGCCGCGACTTCTGGGAGCGCGCGATCAACCTGGAAGTGCTGGTCGAGGAAGGCACCATCTCGGCCAAGGACCTGTCGCTGTTCCACCTGACCGACGATCCGCAGGACGCCTGGGACTACATCCAGGATTTCTACCGCCTCTAGGCCGGCGCCGCCTCAGGGGCGCTGCTCGGCATGGCCCTCGCCCGGCGGCAGGCCGCGAACGGCGCGAGTGCCCAGCGCCACCACGCCGCCCACCAGCCAGAACACGCCGCCGATGCCGATGACCGCACCGGCGGCTCCGAACAACATCGGCACCACGACGCTGGAGGCGTTGATGACCATCAGCCGCAGGCCCAGCGCCTCGCCCTGGCGGGTGGGCGGCGTGATGTGGTGCAGCATGCTCATCACCATCGGCTGCACCGCGCCCAGTGCCAGCCCGAGCAGCACCGAGCACAGGCCCATCAGCAGCGCGGTGGGCATCAGCGGATAGAGGGCGAACAGCACCGCGGTGCTGACGGTGGAGACGGTGATCACATCGCGCTCCGCCCGGCCGGCGGTGAGCGTCGGCAGCGCGATCCGGATCAGCGCCGCCGATATCGCAAAGGCGCCGAGGATGGTGCCGATGGTCGAGGCGCCGAGCCCGCGCTCGTGGCCCAGCAGCGGCACCACGAAGGAATGCACGTCCCAGCTCGACGACTGCAGCCAGTTGCAGAACAGCAGCCGCCGGAACATCGGCGCGCGCAACAGGTCGATGGCCTTGCCCCGGGGCATGCCGGCGGCGGCGGCGCCGGCGTCCGCCTCCCGCTCGTCGAGCCAGCGCGTCAGCTGCAGGGCGACCAGCGGCAGCAGCGCCATCACGCCGATGGCGATGCGGAAACCCCACAGGTCGCTCGGCACCGCACCGGCATGGTCGATCAGCAGGCCGGCGGCGAAGGGCCCGACGAAATTGCCGAACGCCGGCGCGACGGCCAGCCAGCTGAACGCCTGCTTCAACTGCTTCGGCCCGGCTGCGGTGCGCCCGACATGGCGTTGCAGCGCGATCACCACCACCCCGGTCGAGCCGCCGCAGATCAGCGCGGCCAGGCAGAACAGCGGAAACACCGGGAACACCGCCGGCAGGGCCACCCCGGCGCAGGACGACAGCGCCGCCAGCGTCACCGGCCGGCGCACGCCGTGGCGGTCGGCGAAGCGGCCCGCCGGCAGCGCCAGGAACACCTGGCTCAGCGCGAACAGCGCCACCAGCACCCCGACCGCCGCCGCGCTGTAGCCCTGCTGCAGCGCCAGCAGCGGCAGGGCCAGCCGGGAGCCGGCCATCGTCGAATGGATGAAGACCTGGATCGGGATGACGAGATTCAGCTGGGCGCGCATGGCAGGTGTCGTCTCTGGTTTTCTGTCTGTTTTCGTTCTGTCGTGCAGGAAGCGGCCGCCCGGGCCCGGCGGCGCACGGCGCTGCCGCCGGCTAGGCGGGCAGCGTCGGCAATCGCTCCGCGTCGTCGCCGTCGAACAGATCGGCATCCGGCAGCGCGCCCTCCAGCGCGTTGGCGGTGAAGCTCTTGGTCGGCCGGACGCCCAGGTCGCGCAGCCGCTCGGCCTGGGCGATGGCGTTGCCGCGCCCGGCCTTCAGCCGCTTGAACGCCTCGCCGTA
>JAKONS010000313.1 GCA_022701845.1 Burkholderiaceae bacterium | reverse complement strand
GTCACCATCGGCGGCAGCGGCTACAGCGAGTTCTCGGAATACATCACCGCCGGCAAGATGCGTCCGGTGGCGGTCACGTCCGAGCAGCGCCTGGCCGGTGTCGATGCGCCCACGCTCAAGGAACTGGGCCTGGACGTGGTGATCGGCAACTGGCGCGGCGTGTATGCCGCCCCCGGCATCACCCCCGAGCAGCGCAAGACGGTCACCGACAACGTGCTGAAGGCGCTGAAGACCGCCTCCTGGCAGGAAGCGCTCAAGAAGAACGACTGGACCCCCGCGGTGCTGAGCGGCCCGGCGTTCGACAAGTTCGTCGACGACGAATTCGCCTCGCTGCGGGCCATCATGGCCAAGTCCGGCATGGTCTGATTCCCGGCGACCCGCCCGCCGGGTCGGCCCGCGACAACGCCGCGCACTGCGCGGCGTCTTTGCGTGGCCTCGTTCTCTTTTCCCGTCCGCACAAAACCACCATGACAACACCCGCCGACACCCACCCGACCGCCACCGAGCCCGCCCCCGGCGCCTCGGGCTGGGCCCAGACCGCCGTCGGCGTCGCCATCGTCCTGCTCGCGCTGGGCCTGGGCTACGGCGCCAAGGACATCTCCTCCGAGGCCGGCTACGGCGGGGTGGGGCCGAACTTCCTGCCGTGGCTGACCGCGGTCGGTCTGCTGCTGTGCGGCGTGATGATCGTGCGCGAGGCCCGCACCGGCGGCTTTCGCCAGATGGACGACGCGCCGGGCGCCGCCCAGGGCTATTGGTACGGCTTCGTCTGGGTGTCGGCCGGGCTGCTGCTGAACGCGGCGCTCATCACCACCATCGGATTCATCCTGAGCTGCGTGCTGTGCTACGTGTTCGCCTGCCAGGGCCTGCGCCGCGCGTCGGGTCAGGCGGCCGGCACGCCGAAGGTGGTGATCACCGACGTGATCGCCGGCTTCTGCATCTCGGCACCGGTGTTCTGGATGTTCACCCAGTTCCTGGCGATCAACCTGCCCGGCCTGACGGCCACCGGGTGGTTCTGACCATGGACCGCACCTTGAACACGCCCGGTTCGACCGCTGTATCTGACGCGATGGAAAGCTAGACCACCATGGAAATCTTCAACGCCCTGATGGCCGGCTTCGCGGCCGCCATCACCCCCATGAACCTGCTGTGGTGCCTGATCGGCTGCGCGCTGGGCACCGCCGTCGGCGTGCTGCCCGGCATCGGCCCGGCCACCGCGGTGGCGATGCTGCTGCCGATCACCGCGAAGGTCGACATCACCGCGTCGATGATCTTCTTCTCGGGCATCTACTACGGCGCCATGTACGGCGGCTCGACCACTTCCATCCTGCTG
The DNA here is from genome assembly GCA_022701845.1 of Burkholderiaceae bacterium. Next base: position 1,171 of record JAKONS010000313.1, on the reverse strand, counting down.
AACACCCCCGGCGAAACCGCCAGCATGGTGACCGCGATGGAAGGCAACAAGATGGCCAAGAGCGGCCGTGCGGGCGCGGCGCTGGCGACATCCGCCATCGGCTCCTTCGTGGCCGGCACCATCGCCACGGTGGTGGTGACGATGTTCGCGCCCTTCGTGGCGGAATTCGCGGTCAAGCTCGGCCCGCCGGAATACTTCCTGCTGATGGTGCTGGCCTTCACCACGGTGAGCGCGGTGCTCGGCAAGAGCACGCTGCGCGGCATGACCGCGCTGCTGGTCGGCCTGGCCGCCGGCTGCGTCGGCCTCGACCAGATCTCCGGCCAGGGCCGCTACACCGGTGGCCAGCCCGAGCTGATGGACGGCATCGAGATCGTGCTGGTCGCGGTCGGTTTGTTCGCGGTGGCCGAGGTGCTGTATGCGGCGCTGTTCGAAGGCCGGGTGTCGGAATCGCAGAACCGCCTGAGCCGGGTGCACATGAGCAAGGCCGACTGGAAGCGGTCGATTCCGGCCTGGCTGCGCGGCACCCTGATCGGCACGCCGTTCGGCTGCATCCCGGCCGGCGGCACCGAGATCCCGACCTTCCTCAGCTACGCCACGGAGAAGAAGCTGGCCAAGGGCAAGGACCGCGAGGAGTTCGGCACGAAGGGCGCCATCGAAGGCGTGGCCGGCCCCGAGGCGGCCAACAACGCCACCGTGACCGCCGCGCTGATTCCGCTGCTGACGCTGGGCATTCCCACCAGCAACACCACCGCGATCCTGCTGGGCGCGTTCCAGAACTACGGCATCCAGCCCGGCCCGCAGCTGTTCACCACCTCGGCGGCGCTGGTGTGGGCGCTGATCGCCTCGCTCTACATCGGCAACGTGATGCTGCTGGTGCTGAACCTGCCGATGGTCGGCCTGTGGGTGAAGCTGCTGAAGATCCCGAAGCCGCAGCTCTACGCCGGCATCCTGATCTTCGCCACCGTCGGTGCCTACGGCATGCGCCAGAGCGCCTTCGACCTGTTCCTGCTGTATGCCATCGGCGTGCTGGGCGTGGTGATGCGCCGCTTCGACTTCCCGACCGCGCCGGTGGTGGTCGGCATGATCCTGGGCCCGCTCGCCGAAGCCCAGCTGCGCAACGCGATGTCGATCGGCGAGGGCAGCGCGGCGGTGTTCTTCCAGCGCCCGATGT
>JAKONS010000310.1 GCA_022701845.1 Burkholderiaceae bacterium | reverse complement strand
GCGGCCCAGCACCTCGGAGATGGCGTATTTGCCGATGCGCTCGGGAACGACGGTCATGGCGGGTTCTTCAGCCTTCCAGCATCTGCATGGCGGTGCTCAGGCTCTTGCGCATCCGGCCGAAGGACTCGGACAGCACGCCGATCTCGTCCTTGGACTTCACTTCGAATTCCGGCGCTTCCTCGCCCATCGAGACCTTGTCGGCGATGGTCGAGAGCCGGGTCACCGGCTGGATCACCAGCTTCCACAGCATGAAGTTGAGCGCCGCGCCGATCAGCAGGAACACCGCCGCCAGCACGCCGGCCACCACCAGCATCGCCTGGTCGGCGCGCTGCATCGGCACCGTCATCGGCACCGACACCACCTGCGCGCCCAGCACCTCGTTGAGCTTCCAGCCGAAGCCGTTGTTCGGGCCGTAGCGCTCGACCAGGGTGGCCGGCGCCATCGCCGGCGTGGTGTGGCAGGACAGGCAGACCGGGTTGCTGATGCGGATCGGCCGGGCGATGTAGAGCGCGGTGCCGGTGGGCGTCTCGCGCTGGCCGATGAATTCCTTCATGTCCGGCGAGCTGCGGAACTGGTTCACCACGTCTTCTTCCCAGGCCACCGCCTTGTCGCGCGGGTTGGTGGGGTTGAGCATGGCCGACTTGAAGCTGTATTCCGGATAGGTCTTCTGCAGCGAGGCCAGCACCTCGGCCGAGGAATACGCCGGCACCGACTGCGGCAGGAAGGTGTATTTCATCTGCGTCTCGAGCAGCGGCCGGATCTGGTTGGCGGTGTAGGTGCTGACCGCGTTGGCCTTCTCGATCAGCAGCCGGGCGCGGTCGGCGACTTCCTCGGTGGCCGCTTTCTGCAGCATGCTGCGCGCCACCAGGCTGGAGCCGGCCAGGCCGATCAGGAACACCAGCAGGAAGATCAGGTTGAATTTGACGAGCAGCTTCATCGTGCGTGGTGCCTCGTGGCAGGTCGGTGGGTGGGGGAATGCGGGGGTCGGCCGGCCGGGGGCCTCAGCGTGGCGGGGCCCATTCCGGGTGGGCGCTCATGCCGGCGGCAATGCCGCGGCGGAATTCCGGGTCGGCCGCCAGCGGGCGCCAGCGCGGCAGGTAGGCGCGGCGCAGCGCCGGCTCGCCGTCGATCCAGGGCTGGGCGTCGGCATAGGCGATATCGCCCAGGCGGCGCGGCTCGACCGTCCTGTCCTGGAAACGCGCGGCGCGCGAGGGCAGGGCGTCGAGGAACGCGCGCGGCAGGCTGGCGATGAAATCGGCGGGCGGGCGTTTTTCGATGGATGGCTTCGATGCCGTCCCGCGGGCGCGGCTGTACATCTCGCCGGCCTTCACCGGCTGCGGCGGCGTGGCGCGGCGGCGCACCACCGCCTCGCCGCTCTCGGGCACCACGCGGGTGGCGTCGGCCATCACCGACACCACCACCGTGCCGCCGGTCGTCAGCACGTCGACCACCGGCGACAGCACCGACACCGTCTTGCCGGCGGGCGCGACGATTTTCAGCCAGCCGGCCAGCAGATACAGCCGGGCGCCAGCGCGTTCGCCGGGGATGCGCGGCGCCAGCAGGGCGCGGCTGCCGGGGCCGAGCGCCAGGCTGGTGCCGTCGGGCAGCTCGATGCGGGCGAGCGCTGCCTTTTCCGGCACTTCCAGGATGTCGTCGGCCTTCAGCACGACACCCTCGGCCAGGGCGAAACGGCCGTTGTCGCGCAGCAGGAAAACCTCGCCGTCGACGATGGTGATCAGGCCGCCGCCGACGGCCGGGGCAGCCGTTGGCGGAGCGGCCTGCACCGTGGCCGCCGGCAGCGACAGGCTGGCGGCCAGAAATATACGTCGGCTTACAAAATACATGGATGGCATTATCGTCACGCGGCATGGCCGGGCGGCGATATGTCCGTGGTTCTCTCGGCCATTCCGCCGCCGATTCCAGCCCGGCCGGGCGACGGCGTTTCGCCTCAGCCGAGGGATGCCAGCAACGCCTTGAGGTCCGGGTCCATGTCGTCGTCTTCCGCCGCATCGGCGGGGGTGGCGGCTTCGGTTTGCGCGGGCGCGGGGTCGTCGAAGCTGGCCAGCAGGGCGGCGAGTTCGTCGTCGGCGTTTTCTTCCGCCGCGGCTTCGGCTTGCGGTTCGGGCGTTGCGCTCGTGTCGGTGTCGGCAGGCGCGTCGACGGCCGGGCCGTCGAGTTCGGCCAACAACCGCGCCAGCTCGTCGTCCGCCTCGGCGGCGTCGGCCTCGGTTTCCGCGGCAGCGGCCGGCGCCTCGTCGTCGAGCCGGCGCGGCGGCGCCGATATCGCCACCGTGCCGCCGGTACGCGCCGCCGGCGCCCAGTCGACCTTGCTGCGCTCGGCCGCAGCGGTGCCGATGCTGGCGCGGCTGTCGCTGGCCGCCTTGCGCGGCGCGGTAGTGGACGATGCCAGCCCGTCGCCGTTGACCGCCTCCAGCCCGGCCAGCCGCACCATCGCCTCGCCCTTGTGGGCCATCACCGCGTTGATGCCGTATTCCCGCAGCAGCGAGGCCGCGTCGGTGTTGAGCAAGCGCTCGGTGCAGGGCAGGGCGACGGTGTCGCCGTCGCTGTCGACGACGTAGTGGAACGGCAGGTCGCCGATGGCCAACTGCGCGCCGCGATTACCCAGCACGCTCAGTGCCAGCAGCGCCGGGTGGCCCCACAGCATGCCGCGCAGGCCGGCGGCCGGGCTGAACTCCTCGAAGGCGAAGCTGGAGATCGGGTCGCTCTTCTTGCCGTACGGGTGGCGCAGCAGGAAGCGAGGCGCCATCAATGCCAGGAACGACGCGTCCGGCATCTCGCGCAGCGCGGCGAAGGCCTCGCGCACCAGCCGGTGCGGCGGCTCGCGGCGGTCGGTGAAATCGTCCGGTGCGATGGCGGTGATGAAGGGCGCGCCGGCATGCGCGGCCAGCCGTGCCGCGCGGCCCAGCAGCTCGGCATGCGGCGGGGTGGCCTCGAAGCGGTAGCAGCCGGCGACATAGGCATAGCCGCCGTCGGCTTCTTCGGCGGGCTTGGCCACCAGCAGCCGGTACAGGCCGCTCTCGGCCAGATCGTCGACGCTGCTCAGGTCGGCGGCGAACTCCTCCGCGCTCACATCGAACAGGTGCACCTGCAGCTGGTGGCTGGTCTCCAGCCGGCGCAGCAGGAAGTCGACGCCGCGCCAGAGCGACTCGATGTTCTGGAAATCCGGCTGGTGCAGCACCGCCCGCATCGCGTCGGCCAGCGCCTTGTCGACGCTGGCCACCAGCGCATCCTTGTTGGGCGCGGCGGCCGGCA
>JAKONS010000285.1 GCA_022701845.1 Burkholderiaceae bacterium | reverse complement strand
CGGCGGCCGCAGCGCGGAAAGCACTTTCGCGCTGCCGCCCACCGCCAAGCTGGGCGTCTACAGCGTGTCGCTGGTCTATGCCGCACGGGATGCCGCCGGCCAGCCGCCCACCCCGTCGCCGTTGGCGTCCGGCAGTTTCCGGGTCGAGGAATTCCGGCTGCCGGTGTTCGAGGGCCGCATCGGCCCGGCCGACAAGAAGCCGCTGGTGAACGTCGAGGCGGTGCCGGCACAGTTGCAGATCGGCTATGTGGCCGGCGGCGGCGCGGCCAACCTGCCGGTGCGGGTGTCGGCCCTGGTGCGCGGCAAGTCGCTGCAGTTCCCCGATTACGACGGCTTCTCCTTCGGCCTGCCGCGCGCCGCCGGCGACGAGGAAACCGCCGAGGCTGCCGACGATGCCCGGGTGGTGGCCGACAAGCTGCCGGTCACCCTCGACCGCAACGGCTCCGGCAAGACCACGGTCACCGGCCTGGAGCGTTCTGCACAGCCGCGCGAGCTGGTGCTGGAAGCGCGCTATGCCGACCCGAACGGCGAGGTGCAGACCCTGCGCAGCACCTCCACCCTGTGGCCGGCGGCGGTCATCCCGGGCATCAGGATCGAGGGCTGGGTGTCGGCCGGCCAGAAGGTGAAGTTCCAGGCGCTCGCGCTGGACCTCGACGGCAAGCCCAAGGCCGGCGCGGCGCTGTCGGTGAAGGCGACCGCGCACACGGTGACCACCAGCCGCAAGCGCATGGTCGGCGGCTTCTACACCTACGACGACCACACCGAGACGCGCGAGCTGGGCGAGGTGTGCAGCGGCAAGAGCGACGAGCGCGGCCTGCTGGCCTGCGAGACCACGCTGAAGGAGGCCGGCGAGGTGCGGTTGCAGGTGGCCGCGCGCGACGGCGCCGGCAACGTCGCCCAGGCCGCCGGCTCGGTCTACGTCACCCGCCAGGGCGAGCTGTGGTTCGGCGGCGAGGACCACGACCGCATCGACCTGCTGCCTGAGAAGAAGAGTTACGAGCCCGGCGACATCGCGCGCTTCCAGGTGCGCATGCCGTTCCGCTTCGCCACTGCGCTGGTGGCGGTGGAGCGCGAAGGCATCGTCGAGACGCAGGTGGTGCAGCTCAACGGCCAGGATCCGACGGTGCAATTGAAAGTGCAGCCCCATTGGGGCCCGAACGTCTATGTGAGCGTGCTGGCCCTGCGCGGCCGGCTGCGCGAGGTGCCGTGGTACAGCTTCTTCACCTGGGGCTACCGCGCGCCGCGCGAATGGTGGGGCGCCTGGCGCAACGAGAGCCGCGACTGGGTGGCGCCGACCGCGCTGGTCGACCTGAGCAAGCCCGCCTACCGTTTCGGCATGGCCGAGATCCGCGTCGGCACCGGCGCCCACCGCATCGAGGTGCAGGTGGCCACCGACAAGCCGACCTACCCGGTGCGCGGCAAGGCGCTGGTCACCATCAGCGCGCGCCTGCCCGACGGCAAGCCCGCCGCCGGCGCCGAGGTGGCGCTGGCAGCGGTCGACCAGGCGCTGCTGGAACTGATGCCGAACGACAGCTGGCAGCTGCTCGACGCGATGCTGCAGCGCCGCTCCTGGGGCGTGCAGACCGCCACCGCGCAGATGGACATCGTCGGCCGTCGGCACTACGGCCGCAAGGCGGTGCCGGCCGGTGGCGGCGGCGGCCACACGCCCACCCGCGAGCTGCTCGACACATTGCTGCTGTGGAACCCGAAAGTGGTGCTGGACGCGCAGGGCAGGGCGACGGTCGAGGTGCCGCTCAACGATGCCCTGACCGCCTTCCGCATCGTGGCGGTGGCCGATGCCGGCACCGGGCTGTTCGGCACCGGCCAGGCCACCATCCGTGCCACCCAGGATCTGCAGATCATCGGCGGCCTGCCGCCGCTGGTGCGCGAGGGCGATCATTTCCGCGCCCAGGCCACGCTGCGCAACACCACCGGCCGCGCGATGAAGGTGGAGGCCACCGCCAAGGCCGCGCCGCTGGTGCTGGCGCCGATCACCATCGACATCCCGCCCAACGAGGCGCGCGAGATCTCCTGGGACGTGGTGGCGCCGGAGCAGCAGGACACGCTGCTCTGGGACATCGCGGTGCGTGATACCGCGGCTGCAGCCGAAGGCGCGAAGGGCGCAACGCCCGCGCGCGACGCGCTCCGGCTGCGCCAGCGGGTGGTGCCGGCGGTGCCGCTGTCGGTCGGGCAGGCCACGCTGGTGCAGCTCGACGGCGCCCTGCGCATCGACGTGGCGCCGCCGGCCGGCGCCCTGCCGGTCTCCGCCACGGTGGCCACCCGGCGCGGCGGCCTGAAGCTCGACCTGCAGCCGCGCCTGTCCGACGGCATGCCCGGCGTGCGCGACTGGTTCGTGCGCTATCCCTACGCCTGCCTCGAACAGAAGACCAGCAAGGCGATCGGCCTGGCCGACGGCGCCATGTGGAAGAACGTGGCGGCGCAGCTGCCGGGCTACCTGGATGCCGACGGCCTGGCCAGCTACTTCCCGCCACGCGAGGAGCAGGGCGCCCGTGGCAGCGACACCCTCACCGCCTACCTGCTGGCGGTCACCCACCAGGCGTCGGCGGGGCATCCGGAGTTCGCCCTGCCCGAAGCGGCGCGCGACGCCATGCTGGGCGGGCTCACCGCCTTCGTCGAAGGCCGGCTGCAGCGCGATTTCTGGAGCCCGCGCAAGGATCTGGAAGAGCGCAAGCTGGCCGCCATCGAGGCGTTGTCGCGCTACGGGCGCGCCCGGGGCCGCATGCTCGACAGCATCACCATCGCGCCCAACCAGTGGCCCACCCATGCGGTGATCGACTGGCTCGACATCCTGCAGCGGGTGAGCGACGTGCCGCAGCGCGAGAAGCGCCTGGCCGAGGCGCGGCAGATCCTGCGGGCGCGCCTGTCGTGGCAGGGCACGCGGCTGGGCTTCGCGGCGGCCGACGAGAACGACGGCTGGTGGCTGATGGCCAACGGCGACGCGAACGGCGCGCGTTTCCTGCTGGCGGTGATGGACGACCCGGCTTTCAAGGACGACATGCCGCGCCTGGCCACCGGCCTCATCGCCCGCCAGCGCAACGGCGCCTGGCTGACCACCACCGCCAACCTGTGGGGAACGCTGGCGCTGGAGCGTTTCTCGGCGCGCTTCGAATCGACGCCGGTAGCGGGCACCACCCGGGCCGCGCTGGCCGGTGCCGCCGCGGCATTCGACTGGGCCGGTTACCAGCGCGGCAAGCCTGCGCCGGTAGCGTCCACCGGGTCGGCCGGATCGGGTGCAGCTGCCGCACCGGGTGCGTCGGGCATGGCGCTGCCCTGGCCGGCCACGCCTGGCGGCGCCGGTGCGCTGGAAGTCACCCAGCAGGGCACCGGCAAACCCTGGCTCACCGTGCAGGCACTGGCCGCGGTGCCGCGCACCGCGCCGTTCTCGGCCGGCTACACGCTGAAGAAGACCATCGCCCCGGTCGAGCAGGCGGTCAAGGGCGTCTGGACCCGCGGCGACGTGGTGCGGGTGACGATCGATGTCGACGCCGCCACCGACATGGGCTGGGTGGTGCTGACCGACCCGGTGCCCGGCGGCGCCACCATCCTCGGCAGCGGCCTGGGACGCGATTCGCATATCGCCACCCAGGGCGAGAAGTCGGCCGAAGCCTCAGGGTCCGGCGGCGCCACGCCGGCCTACGAGGAGCGGGGCTTCGAGTCGTACCGGGCCTACTACGAGTACCTGCCGCGCGGCCGCTTCACCGTGGTCTACACCGTGCGGCTGAACAACGTCGGCAGCTTCTCGATGCCGGCTTCGCGGGTGGAGGCGATGTACGCGCCCGAGACCTTCGGCGAGGCGCCCAACGCCCGCCTGCAGGTGGAGGCGGCGCGCTAGTGGCGGCGGTGCCGCAAGTGCAACCGCAACCGCAACGCAGCCTGGTGGCCGGCGCGCGCGGCCTGCTGGCGGAGCTGTGGTGCTTCGGCTGGAAGGAAGCCCAGGCCTGCCTGTTCGCCGGCCTGTTCTTCCTGTCGGTGTTCCTGGTGCCGCGCGCCGGCCTGTTCGGCCTGGCCCGCTACGACCTGCTGCTGGTGATCGCGCTGGCGATCCAGGCCGGCATGGTGGTCACGGGCCGCGAAACCCGCGACGAGCTCGCAGCGTTGAGCCTGTTCCATCTGCTGGGCTTCGCGCTGGAGGTGTTCAAGACCTCGCCGGCGATCGGTTCCTGGTCCTATCCCGATCCGGGCTACAGCAAGCTGTTCGGTGTGCCGCTGTTCTCCGGCTTCATGTATGCGGCGGTGGCCAGCTACATCATCCAGGCCTGGCGGCTGTTGCAGATGCGGGTCGAGCACCACCCGCCGTATCCACTGGCGGGCGCCATCGCCGTCGCCATCTATCTCAACTTCTTCACCCACCACTTCATCGGCGACTACCGCTGGTACCTGGCGGCCGCGGCGCTGGGGCTGTATGCGCGCTCGACCATCGTGTTCCGGCCGCGCGGGCGCGACCGGCGCATGCCCCTGTCGCTCGGGCTGGCGCTGGTGGGCCTGTTCATCTGGCTGGCGGAAAACCTCGGCACCTTCTACGGCTTGTGGTTCTACCCGCACCAGCTCGGCGGCTGGGCCGCGGTGCATGTGCAGAAATGGCCGGCCTGGACGCTCCTGGTGCTGATGAGCTTCACCATCGTCACCAACCTCAAGCACATCAAGGCGACGGTGCATGTGCCGGCCTGAGGCTCCGCGACGCGGTCTGCTCGGAGCGCTGCGGACGGTGCTGCTCGCCGCCGCCGCCACCACCGCTGCCGGCGCCGCCCACGCGCTGCCCACGTTCGACGAGGTGCGGCGCGACTACCGCCCCTCCGACACCCGGGTGCTCGACCGCGACGGCGTGCTGCTGCAGCGGGTGCGCACCGACGCCAGCGTGCGGCGCGGCGACTGGACCGCGTTGGCCGACGTCTCGCCCGCGCTGCGATCCGCGCTGGTGCTGTCGGAGGACAAGCGTTTCTACGAGCATGCCGGCGTCGACTGGCGCGCGGTGTCGGCAGCGGCCTGGGGCAACCTGTGGAACACCCGCACCCGCGGCGCCTCCACCATCACCATGCAGCTCGCCGGCCTGCTCGACGACAGCCTGCGGCGCGGTGGCGGCCGCGGCCTGGTGCAGAAGATCGGCCAGGCCGCCACCGCCGAGCAGCTCGAACGCGGCTGGCGCAAGGACCAGATCCTGGAGGCCTACCTCAACAGCGTGCCGTTTCGCGGCGAGATCGTCGGCATCGACGCGCTGTCGCGCACCCTGTTCAACAAGGCGCCGCAAGGCCTCGACGCCCGCGAGTCGGCGGTGGCCGCCGCGCTGGTCCGGGCCCCGAACGCCGGCCGGGCGGCGGT
>JAKONS010000283.1 GCA_022701845.1 Burkholderiaceae bacterium | reverse complement strand
GTTGATCACCTCGACCATGGTGTCGAGCTGGCCGCCGACCACGTCCTGCAGGGCCGGCGCCGCGCCCTTGTACGGGATGTGGCGCAGCCGGGTGCCGGTGGCCGCGGCCAGCATCGCGGCGGCCAGGTGCGGCGGCGTGCCGACGCCGGAGCTGGCGTAGCGCACCTCGTCCGGATGGGCCTGGGCGAAGGCGATCATCTCCTTGAGCGAGCCGTAGGGCGTGCCGGCCGCCGCCACCAGCACCATCGGCACGGTGGCGGTCAGCACCACCGGCGCGAAGCTCTTCTGCGGATCGAAGGGCAGCTTGGAATAGAGCGCCGGCGCGATCACCAGCGACGAGGTGTTGTAGAGCAGCGTGTAGCCGTCGGCGGGCGCGCGCGCCACCTCGCCCGCGGCGATGTTGCCGCCGGCGCCGGGCCGGCTGTCGACCACCACCGGCTGGCCCAGTGTTTCGGCCACCTTCTGCGCCAGGATGCGCGCGTTGATGTCGGTAGTGCCGCCGGGCGGGAAGCCGGAGACGAGCCGGATCGACCGGGTCGGCCAGGCCTGGGCCAGTGCGGGGCCGCAGCCGGCGCCGAGGAGGGCGGCGGCGACGATCGCGGCGAGCGCGGGGCGTCTGGTGGTCATGGTGGGTCTTCTTGGAATGGCTGTGCCCGAGCATCGGCGACCTGGCGCCCGGTCGGCATCAGCAGCATCCCGATGACGGGCCGGATCTTGCGCACGACACCGCACTACCGGCGCGGGCCGACCGATGCCCGAAACGATTCAGACGCAAACAACAAGCGAATGGACGGCATCGGCAAAGCGTTTCCAGAATGCGACGCTGCGCTGCGTGCGGCCCGGCGACGGTCGGCGACGCGGCGAAAAAAAGAACATCCAGGAGACAAGCACATGATCGATCGCGGAATTCCCCGCCGCACGGCGCTGGCCGTGCTGGCGTCGCCGGCCCTGCTGGCGCTCGGCCGCCCTGCGGTGGCCGCCGGCCCGAACGCCTGGCCCGACCGGCCGATCAAGCTGATCGTGGCTTTCGCGCCCGGCGGCTTCACCGACATCGCCGCCCGCCTGCTGGCCGCCGGCCTGAGCCAGCGGCTGGGCCAGACGGTGCTGGTCGACAACCGCGCCGGCGCCGCCGGCTTCATCGGCACCCAGGTCGCGGCGCAGGCGCCGGCCGACGGCTACACCCTGCTGCTGGGCACCATCAGCACCCACGCCATCAATTCCGGGCTGTACAAGAAGCTGCCCTACGACCCGGTGAAGGACTTCGTGCCGGTGTCGGGCGTGGCGCGCGGGCCGCTGGTGATGGTGGTGCATCCGTCGCTGGGTGTGCGCAACGTCGACGAGCTGGTGGCGCGCGCCAAGGCGCAGCCGGGCAAGCTGACCTACGGCTCCGGCGGCAACGGCACCACCAGCCACCTGGCGGCCGAGCTGTTCCGGTCGGTCTCCGGCACCGACCTGCTGCATGTGCCGTTCCGCAGCCCGGCGCAGGCCACCACCGCCCTGCTCGCCGGCCAGATCGACATCATGTTCGACACCATCCCGACCTCGCTGGCGCATATCCGTGCCGGCAAGGAAGTCGCCCTCGGCATCGCCGATACCCGTGGGGTCGAGCAGCTGCCGGGCGTGCCGGCGATGGGCACGAAATACCCCGGCTTCGACCCGAACACCTGGGTGGCGCTGTATGCGCCGGCCGGCACGCCGCAGCCGGTGGTCGACACGCTGGATGCCGCGGTGCGCGCCGAACTGCAGAGCGCCGAGATGCGCAAGCGCCTGGCCGATATCGGCATGTCGCCCTTCCCGCTGGCGTCGAAGGACCTGGCCGGTTTCGTGCGCACCGACACCGAGCGCTGGGCAAAATTGATCCAGACCAACGCCATCACCGCCGACTGATGTCCATGCCCACTGCGCTTCGGGTTTTTCTCAGCTACACGCCCCGGGAGCTGGCGGCGTTCTACAGCCAGGAAGCCCTGGCGACCTTGGGCCGGCATGCCGAACTGGTGTTCAACACCGGCGGCGAGGTGCTCGACGGCACGGCGCTGGCGGCGGCGGCGCGCGACTGCGACGTGGTGATCGCGCACCGCTCCAGCGCGGGGCTGCGCTCCACCTTCGAGGCGTCGCCGCGCATGCTGGCCTTCCTGCGCGGCGCGGTCGATGTCAGCACCATCGACATCGCGGCGGCGTCCGAGCACGGCATCCTGGTCACCCACGCCACCGCGGGTTTCGGGCAGGCGGTGGCCGAACTGGCGGCCGCGATGATGTTCGACCTGGCCCGCGGCATCAGCCGCGCCCGCGCCGCCACGGCGCGCGGCGAGGCGCCGCTGGTGGCCAAGGCCCGTGAGCTGCGCGGCAGCTGCCTGGCTGTCGTGGGCTACGGCGTCATCGGCCGGGCCATGGCGCAGCTGGGACGGGCGCTGGGCATGGAGGTGCTGCTGGTCGATCCGGCGCTGGCCGACGCCTGCGACGGTCTGCCGGTGCTGCCGCTGCAGGCCGCCCTGGCGCGTGCGGATTTCACCGTGTGCCTGGCGCCGTCGGTTGCCGCCACCCGCGGCCTGTTCGGCGCGGCGGCTTTCGCGGCGATGCGGCCGGGCAGCTTCTTTCTCAACCTGTCGCGCGGCGAACTGGTCGACGAGGACGCCCTGGAAGCCGCGCTCGACAGCGGCCGGCTGGGCGGCGCCGGCCTCGACGTGGGCAGCGCGCCCGACCAGCAACCGGCGCCGCGCTTCGTCGGCCGCGACGACGTGGTGAC
>JAKONS010000280.1 GCA_022701845.1 Burkholderiaceae bacterium | reverse complement strand
TCGCCGCCTGGGTGCCGGGCTATGCCTACGACGAGGCGCGTTTCTTCGGCTGCGACGGCGCGCCGGAGGCGGTGCAGCGCAGCCGCCGCGACGGCTTCGGCGCGCTCTGCGCAGCACTGGCCGGGCGCCACGCCGCCAGCATCGCGGCGACCGTCCAGGCCCGCGAGGCCATCCCCGACCTGGCGTTCACCGGCGCCTACCGGGTGCCCTACCCGTTCGGGCCCTACCTGCGCCGGCACCTGCATACCGGCAGCTTCCTGCAGGCCGCGGGCGGCGTGATGCTGGAAGACCTGGACGGCCAGCGCTTCTACGACCTCACCGGCTCCTACGGGGTGAACGTGTTCGGCGTCGATTTCTACCGCGACTGCATCGCCGAAGGCGCCGCCACCGCGGCACCCCTGGGCCCGGTGCTGGGCGCCTACCACCCCTGCGTGGCGCACAACGTGGAGCGGCTGCGGCGCATCTCCGGGCTCGACGCGGTGTCGTTCCACATGTCGGGCACCGAAGCGGTCATGCAGGCGGTGCGCCTGGCCCGGTACCACACCCGCCGCCAGCACCTGGTGCGCTTCTGCGGCGCCTACCACGGCTGGTGGGAGGACGTGCAGCCCGGCCCCGGCAACCCGCTGCCGCCGCGCCAGACCCACACCCTGCAGGACCTGTCGCCGCGCAGCCTGCAGGTGCTGCGCACCCGGCGCGACATCGCCTGCGTGCTGGTGAACCCGCTGCAGGCGCTGCATCCCAACGCCGGCGCGCCGGGCGATGCCGCGCTGCTCGACAGCAGCCGCCGCGCGGGTGTCGACCGCGCCGCCTACGCCGACTGGCTGCGCCAGCTGCGCCAGGTGTGCACCGAGCGCGGCATCGTGCTGATCTTCGACGAGGTGTTCGTCGGCTTCCGGCTGGCCGCGGGCGGCGCGCAGGAATACTTCGGCGTGCGGGCCGACATGGTCACCTACGGCAAGACGCTCGGCGGCGGGCTGCCGGTGGGCGTGGTATGCGGCCGCGCCGACCTGATGAAGCGCTACCGCGAGGAGCGCCCGGCCGACATCTGCTTCGCCCGCGGCACCTTCAATGCGCACCCCTACGTAATGGGCGCGATGCAGGCTTTTCTCGACCGCATCGAGACGCCGGCAGTGCAGGCGCTCTACCGCGGCCTGGACGAGCGCTGGAACGCGCAGGCGGCGCGCTTCAACGCCGCCCTGCAGCAGGCCGGCCTGCCGGTGCGGGTGGCCAACCTGTCGTCGATCTGGACGGTGCTCTACACCGAGCCCTCGCGCTACAACTGGATGCTGCAGTACTACCTGCGCGAGCAGGGCCTGGCGCTGAGCTGGGTCGGCACCGGCCGGCTGATCTTCAGCCTGAACTACACCGACGCCGACCTGGACGCGGTGCTGCAGCGCTTCGTCGCCGCCGCCGAGCGCATGCGGCAGCACGGCTGGTGGTGGCAGGACGACACCCTCAGCAACCGCGGCATCCGCCGCGGGCTGCTGCGGGAGATGCTGGCCCGGAAGTTCTGCTGAGCGCGGTTCAGCCATGCCGCGGATGCGGCGCCGGCGTGACATGCGTCATCGGGTCGATCAGCTCGCCGCGCAGCAGATGCAGCGGCGCGCGGTGGTACAGCCGGATGTCGTGGAACGGATCGGTCACGATCTTGTAGCCCCAGGCCAGGCCGGTCAGCACGCCCTGGGTCAGGCACAGCTGCAGCACCCGGAACAGCAACCCGCCCACGCCCAGCGCCAGCCAGGCCATGCCGACGTCGTGCAGGAAGGCCGGCAGATCGGCGGCCGGCTCGATCAGGCCGAAGGCGTCGGGCCGCAGCCAGAGCGCTGCCGGAATCGCCACCCAGATCGCCATCAGCACGATCTTGCGGCGGATGTTGTAGCCCACCTTCACCGCCTCCTTGAACGCGTCGCTCACCCCGTTGACATGGTCGAAGCCGCGCGGCTCGAAGAAGAAGTGGCCGGCCTGGCGGCTGGTCATCGACACGCACCAGGCCAGCAGCGCGGCAGCGGCCGGGTCGACGAACAGCAGGCCGTAGGCGACCACGAAGCACACCGCGCTCAGCAGGTGCAGGCTCTGGTTGATGCGGCTGTGGTGGTACAGCCGGTGGTCGTCCCAGCGCTGGATGGCGATGGTCTTCAGGAGTTCTTGCATGGCGCGCCTCGGTGCTGGATGGGCCGCCGACCGGCATGGCCGGCGTGAGCGGATGATGGCCAGCGCGCATGAAGGCGGCATGACGGCGGCACCCGGCCGGCGCACCCGGCGCGCATGCGGTGCGACCGTCACGGATCCGTTGCACAAGCCGGTCAGCATCCGCCGCATGCACCACGCCAGCGCTTGCGCGCGCCTCGCTTTCCAAAGCCTCGCAGTCGGCGGTGCGGGCGACGCGGTCGACGTGGCACGGCGGCCGCTGCGCATCGCCTTCGTCACCGAGACCTATCCGCCGGAGGTCAACGGCGTGGCGATGACGGTGGCGCGCATCGTGCGCGGCATGCACGGGCGCGGCCACACGGTGCAGCTGGTGCGGCCGTCGCAGGGGCCTGCGGACACGCCCGCGCCGACCGCCCGCTT
>JAKONS010000265.1 GCA_022701845.1 Burkholderiaceae bacterium | reverse complement strand
TGCACATGATGGGCAGCCACGGCCCGGCCTACTGGCGGCGCTCGGCCGCCGACACCAAGCGCTTCCAGCCCGAATGCGCCACCCAGGCGCTGTCGCAGTGCGAGCACCAGGCGCTGGTCAACGTCTATGACAACTCGATCGCCGAGGCCGACCGTTTCCTGGCCGCCACCATCGACTGGCTGGCGGCGCGCCGCGAACGCTATGCCACCGGCATGCTGTACCTGTCGGACCACGGCGAGTCGCTGGGCGAATACGGCATCTTCCTGCACGGCGTGCCCTACCCGTTCGCGCCCGAGGTGCAAAAGCATGTACCGATGGTGCTGTGGATGGACCGCCCGCTGGCCGAGCGCGACGGCCTCGACCTGGCCTGCATCCGCCAGCGGCGCAGCGAGCCGCTGTCGCACGACAACCTCTACCCGACGGTGCTGGGCGTGATGAACGTGACCACGCCCACCTACCGGCCGGCGCTCGACGCCTTCGCGCCCTGCCGATCGGCGGCCGGCTGATTCGCCCGAACCCGGTTACTTCGCCGGAATGCCGCCCGGCACCGAGACCGACACCGCGGTCACGCTGTTCTGCGGCGAGCCCTCGATCACCCGGTCGGAATAGCTCAGGTAGACCAGCGCGTTGCGCTTGCGGTCGACCATGCGCACCACCCGCAGCTTCTTGAACACCAGCGAGATGCGTTCGTTGAACATCTCCTCCTGCGCCGGCAGCGTCTTGCCCTGCACGAAGCCGATCGGGCCGACCTGCACGCAAGCGATCGACGCCTCGGCCTTGTCCTCGGCCAGGCCTACCGCGCCCTTGATGCCGCCGGTGCGCGCGCGCGAGACATAGCAGCTCACCCCGGTCACCTTCGGGTCGTCGTAGGCCTCCACCACGATCTTGTGGTCGGGGCCGATCAGCTTGAACACGGTGTCGACCTCGCCGATGGTCTCGGCGCGGGCGGCGCCGGCGAACAGGCAGGCGGCGAGCGCGGCCACGGTGCCGAGTAAGGAAGCGGTGGGTCGGTGCATGGGCGGGGGCGCTGATGGCCGGTGGCGGTGAAAAGCCCGGCAGTCTGCCGCAGCCCGCCGCCCCGGGTGCCAGCAAATGTGTGCGGGCCGCACCGGATGCGCGAGGCGCACCGCGTGCGCACAATCGGCGGATGGTCCGCCCCACCCAACTGCTCCATCCCGCCGTGCCGCCGGTCACGCCCCGTCTCGCCGCCACCCTGCTGCTGTTGCGCGACACGCCGCAGGGCGTCGAGACATTGCTCACCCGGCGCTCGTCGACCGCCCGCTTCGCACCCGGGGTGCATGTGTTTCCCGGCGGCGCGATCGACGCCGAAGACCGGCTGGCGCATGCCCAGGTGGTGCGCCGCGCCACCCAGGACGACGAGGCCCTCACCCAGGCCGTCGCCGCCCTGCGCGAGACCTGGGAAGAACTCGGCATCCTGCTGGCGCACCATCCGGACGGCCGCGCTGCCGACGCAGACGACGTCGCCGCCCTCGACCGCCGCCTGCCGCTGCTGCCCCAGTGCCGGGAACGCGGCCTGCGGCTGGCCTGCGACCGCGCCTGGCCGCTGGCCCACTGGATCACCAGCGTCGGCCTGCCGCAGCGCTTCGACACCGCCTTCCTGGTCGCCCGCATGCCCGACGGGCAGGAAGCCGTCGCCGACGAGACCGAGCAGTTCGAGCCGGCCTGGATGCGCCCCGCCGACGCCCTGCAGCGCCATGCCGACGGCACGCTGCCGATGATGTTCCCCACCATCCGCACCCTCGAATACCTGGTGCGGCATGCGAGCGTGGAGGCGGCCCTGGCGGCCTGCGCCGCGCGCGACGGCGTCGAGGCGCCGCTGTGGCGCTACAACCCGCGCGGCGGCCTGCTGCGCGGCGAGCCGAGCCGCGTCACCGATGTCGAACCGGCCTACGGCGAACTGCAGCTGGTCGCCCCCGACGGCCATCTGGTGCACGAACTGGCCTGGCGCCACGACACCGTGGTGCCGCTGCTGCGCGGCCTGCGCCGCCTCACCGTGGACAACGGCGGCGCGATGACCGGCCCGGGCACCAACACCTACCTCGTCGGCAGCGGCGCCACCGGGTATCTGGTGATCGACCCCGGCCCGGACGACGCCGCCCACCTGGCGCGCCTGTTCGAGGCGACCGGCGGTGATATCCGGATGATCGTGTGCACCCATTCGCACCCCGACCATTCGCCCGGCGCCCGGCCGCTGCAGGCCCGGTGCGCCGGCGCGCCGCCGGTGCTCGGCCTGCCCTCGGCGGCCACCGCCCGGCCCGGCGACCACTTCGTGCCCGACCGCGCCCTGGCCGACGGCGAGCGGCTGCGGCTGGCATCGCCCGACGGCGCCGAGAACCACACCCTGCGCATCGTGCACACGCCCGGCCACGCGGCCAACCACCTGTGCCTGGTGCTGGAGGAAGACGCGCTGCTGTTCAGCGGCGACCACATCCTCAACGGCAGCACCACCGTCGTCAGCCCGCCCGACGGCGACATGGACGACTACCTCGCATCGCTGGACCGCTTGGCCGCCATCTGCCACGAGGAAGGCGTCGAGTTCATCCTGCCGGCGCACGGCCATGTGCTGCACGACGCGCCGGCCGTCATCGCCCGCCTGAAGGCGCACCGCATGCAGCGCGAGGCCCGGGTGGCCGCCGCCATGGCCGCGCTGCCCGAAGGCGGCATCGACGACTGGGTGCGCCATGCCTATGCCGACGTGCCGCCCGCGATGTGGCCCTGGGCGGCCCGCTCGCTGACGGCGCATGTCGACCGCTTGCGGCGCCTGGCGGCGCGCGGCTGAATACACTGGCCGTTTTGCCCGCCCTTGCCGGCCGCCCCGATCCGATGCCCGTCCACGCCCCGCCAGAACCCGTCCGCCTGTCGAAGATCGTCGCCGAGCTCGCCGGCTGCTCCCGCCGCGAGGCCGAGCTGTTCATCGAAGGCGGCTGGGTGCGGGTGAACGGCCAGGTGGTGGACGTGCCGGGCGCCAAGGTGCTGCACGAGAAGGTCACGCTCGACGAGCAGGCGGTGGCCGAGCCGATCGCCGACGTCACCATCGTGCTCTACAAGCCCGCCGGATTCGAGACCTGGTCCGACGGCCGCAAGCCCGCGATGCAGCTGGTGGCGCCGCGCAACCGGTCGGCCGCCGACCGCAGCGGCATCCGCCCGGCCCGCCAGCATTTCCAGCAGGAGTGCCTGACCGAGCTGGAGCCCGCCGCCACCGGCCTGGTGATCTACAGCCAGGATTTCAAGGTGCGCCGCAAGCTCACCGAGGACGCCGGCGTGATCGAGCACGAGGTGATCGTGGAGGTGACCGGCGAGGTCACCGAGGAGCGCCTGCACCGTCTCAACCGCGCCCCGGTCATCGACGGCCGCGCCATGGCGCCGGCCAAGGTCAGCATCGGCCAGCAGACCGACCGCCACACCGGCCTGCGCTTCGCCACCAAGGGCCACTGGCCCGGCCGCATCGCCCAGATGGTGGAAGCCGAGGGCCTGCGCATCACCGGCATGAAGCGCATCCGCATCGGCCGCATCGCCCTCGCCGGCCTGCAACCCGGCGAATGGCGCTACCTCACCCCCCACGAACGCGTCTAAAAACACCCCCCCGACCCCGCCCCAAGCGACTGCGCAGCAGGAGTGCCTCAAGGCCGTGGCAGCGAGGCTTCGCCGAGCCAGCCCGGCGCCCCCGGCAGGGGGTTGGCGGCTACACGAAGTGAGCAAGCCTGGGGGCGAGTAAAAAAGTGATGAAGCGCGCCTGTAAGCCGGATTCTGTGCACCGCCCCGGCCTTGCGACCGGGGCGGCGTGACCGCCATTAATCTGGGCCGGGGATCGCTCCACCGGCTCGGTGCTACCTACCCGCCAGCTCCGCGGAGCCACGTCAACGCTGGCCTATTTGGTATTGCTGCGCGCAGAGATTGCCCGTTTCACCCTGGTCGCCTGCGGCGACCAGGGTGGCGACGAAGCTACAGGCTTGCGCCGACACTTCGTAGAACACCTTGGCCGCCCGACGGCGACAAGACTCGTCTCTGTTGCTCTGATCCTCACCTCACGGTGGAGAGCCGTTAACTCCTGCGCTGCCCTGTGCAGTCCGGACGTTCCTCCAGTGCGGTGTTTCCACATGACGATGGGAATCGTCACCCCTTTCGGGCCAGCACCAGCGGCGGTCCAGCGCGCTTCAAGGGCGGGATTATGGCAGGCGCATTTATCATCGGAGCCGCCCGATAAACACGGGCCCCCACGAAGATGATCCGTATTTCCGAAATCAAGCTGGCGCTCGACCACGACGACGCCGACCTGCACGCCGCCGCCGCCGCCGCGCTCGGCATCGCACCCGCGGCCATCGCCCGGCTGCACATCCACAAACGCAGCTTCGACGCCCGCAAGCAGGACCTGCGCGCGGTCTACATCATCGACGCCACGCTGGCCGACGCCGCCACCGAAGCCGGGCTGCTGCAGGCCGCCGAGAACAACCCCCACGTCGGCCCCTCGCCCGACATGGCCTGGCACCCGCCGGCGGGCGCCCCGTTCGCCTCGCCGGTGCGGCCGGTGGTGATCGGCTTCGGGCCCTGCGGCATCTTCGCGGCGCTGGTGCTGGCGCAGCTGGGCCTGAAACCGATCGTGCTGGAGCGTGGCCGCAGCGTGCGCCAGCGCACCCAGGACACCTGGGGCCTGTGGCGCCGCAAGGAGCTGCTGCCGGAGTCGAACGTGCAGTTCGGCGAGGGCGGCGCCGGCACCTTCTCCGACGGCAAGCTCTACAGCCAGATCAAGGACCCGCGCCACCTGGGCCGCAAGGTGATGCACGAGTTCGTGGCCGCCGGCGCGCCGCCGGAAATCCTGGTCGACGCCCGGCCGCACATCGGCACCTTCAAGCTGGTCAAGGTGGTGGAGAACATCCGCGCGCAGATCGTGGCCATGGGCGGCGAGATCCGCTTCGAACACAAGGTGACCGACCTGCACACCGAGGACGGCCCGCAGGGACGGCGCCTGCGCGGCCTGACGGTGCTCGACCAGGCCACCGGCGCCCACCACGAGCTGCGCGCCGACCATGTGGTGCTGGCCCTCGGCCACAGCGCGCGCGACACCTTCACCATGCTGTGGAAGCGTGGGGTGCACATCGAGGCCAAGCCGTTCTCGATCGGCTTCCGGGTGGAGCATCCCCAGGGCCTGATCGACCGCGCCCGCTGGGGCCGCCATGCCGGCCATCCGTCGCTCGGCGCGGCCGACTACCGGCTGGTGCACCACGCGGCCAACGGCCGGGCGGTCTACAGCTTCTGCATGTGCCCGGGCGGCACGGTGGTGGCCGCCACCAGCGAACCGGGCCGGGTGGTCACCAACGGCATGAGCCAGTATTCGCGCAACGAACGCAACGCCAACGCCGGCATCGTGGTGGGCATCGACCCGGCCGACTTCCCCACCGACTACGGCCAGCTCGACCTGCCCGAGAGCACCTGGGGCGCACCGCATCCGCTGGCCGGCATCGAGCTGCAGCGCCGGCTCGAATCGACCGCCTTCGTGCTGGGCGGCAGCGACTACCGCGCGCCCGGCCAGCTGGTCGGCGATTTCGTCGCCGGCCGTACGTCGACCGCGCTGGGCGAGGTCGAGCCCAGTTACCAGCCCGGCGTGTCGCTGGGAGACCTGCACGCCGCCCTGCCCGGCTACGCCATCGCGGCGATGCGGGAAGCGTTTCCGGCGTTCGGCCGCAAGATTCCCGGCTTCGACCGCCACGACGCGGTGCTGACCGGTGTCGAGACCCGCACCTCCTCGCCGGTGAAGATCACCCGCGGCGACGACTACCAGAGCCTCAACCTGCGCGGGCTCTACCCTGCCGGCGAAGGTGCCAGCTATGCCGGCGGCATCCTGTCGGCCGGCGTCGACGGCATCCGGGTGGCCGAGGCGCTGGCGCAGGACATCGCGCGCACCGCCGCCTGACACCCACCACCACCCAGGAGCTCCCGCCCATGGCCTCGGAAAACAGTCACTACTACGAAACCTCCGCGGGCCACGGCCTGCCGCACGATCCGTTCAACGCCATCGTCGGCCCGCGCCCGATCGGCTGGGTTTCCAGCCACGACGGCAAGGGCGGCCTGAACCTGGCGCCCTACAGCTTCTTCAACGGCTTCAACTACACGCCGCCGATCGTCGGCTTCGCCAGCGTCGGCTGGAAGGACAGCGTGCGCAACATCGCCGAGACGCGCGAGTTCGTCTGGAACCTGGCGACCCGTCCGCTGGCCGAGCAGATGAACACCAGCAGCGCCGCGGTGCCGCCGGAGGCCGACGAGTTCACCCTGGCCGGCCTGACGCCGGTGGCCGGGCGCATCGTCGGTGCGCCGCGGGTGCTGGAGAGCCCGGTCAATTTCGAATGCCGCCTGACCCAGCTGGTGCCGTTGCAGAACACCGACGGCCACGAGGTCGGCACCTGGCTGGTGCTGGGCCAGGTGGTGGCGGTGCATATCGAGCGCAGCCTGCTGAAGGACGGCGTGTACGACACCGCCGCCGGCCAGCCGATCCTGCGCGGCGGCGGCCCGGCGGACTATTTCGGGATCAGCGCCGACAACCTGTTCAGGATGCGCCGGCCGCGCTAGCCGCCCTGCGGCGGTCGCGCCGCCCGCCGCCGCCTATTTGCCGCCGATGCCCTTGGTGCCTTCGTGGTACTGCTGCACATAGGTGGCCTGGCGCGACGTCATGTAGTTGGCCCAAAGATTCGCGAGCTTCTGCGTCAAGGCCGGCGCATGCACCGCGCCGGTCGGCTTCCAGGTCACACCCTCGTCCAGGCTGTAGCTGGGCACCGGCGGTGTGCCGTGCAGCGACAACAGCGCCAGCGTCTGCTTGTCGGGCTGGGCCGGATCGGGCCGCCAGTGGATCTCGTGGATCGTCTGGCGCCAGCCGCGCGGCGGGTAGGTCGCGTAGTAGGTCTCGGGCTTGCGCTTAAGGAAGTAGCCGAAGTTCTTCGCCGCATTCATCACCAGGCTGCCCACCGGCATATGCACCAGCACCGCACGCAGGGCCGCTTCGTCCGGCGCGGTAATCACCACGTTGCCCGACACCAGCGCCGAAACGTCGTCCCGCACCGGTCTCGCGGCGCCGCCGACGATGCGATCGCGTGCCTGGTGCATCAGGAAAGCGCGGGCGTCCTTCAGCCCCGTCTGCACCGCCTGGATCGCTTGGCGTTCCTGCGCGAGGCGCAGCAGCGTGGAGGCCTTGTCGCCCCATTTCACCAGGGCCTGCGCCCGGTCGCCGGCGCCGACGTCTTTCGCGTCGGTCGGCGGCGGCAACTGCAGCGCTGCCTTGATCACCGTGTCCAAACGGTTGTACGCGATGCCTCGGATGAGGTGTCGCAACTGCGGGATCTGCGCGGCGGCCTCCTGTATCGCTTCCCGCTGGGCCGCAAAAAAGCGCTGCAGCGGGTGGTAGGCGTTCTGCAGGCGAGTCAGATCGGCACTGCGCGCCGGATCCGACCGCAAGGCGGTGAGCATCGCGGTCATCAGCCGGTCGGACGCCTCGGCGGCATCGGACCGGTCGTCCCTGGCCAGTTCGGCATAACGTTTGATCAACGTGTCGAACGGCAGCTTGAGCAAGGCGTGCTGCTCCGGCGTCAGGTCGGCCTGGCTCACTGCCGCGTCGCGCGGCGCGCGCACCGCCTGCAAGCCGCTGTCGCCGGCCGCGCCCAGGGCCACGGTGGAGCTGTCGAGCCCCAGCAAGGCCTGCAGCGGCGCCGAGATCTCCATGGTGACCTGGCCGTCCTGGTCGTCGAAACGGGGTTGACCGGGTGTCTCCTGCTGCGTCTGCCGGGGGAGTGGCAGGGCCCTGGCAATCACCGAGGCATTTGAATAATCCGGACGCCACTGTTGCATGTTTGCTCCTTTGACACATCGCGAAATAGCGACGGGCGGAGCTTCGCAAGCAGGTCCTCGGCGGCTGTTCGCGCAGACGAAAGCGCGGCGGTACAACCGAAACGACGTCGGAGCAATCTGAAAAAAACCGCCGTCCTTTCGGTACGGCGGTTCTGGGATGCCAGGCCCCTCGACAGGGCGCAGCGGTCAGCCCTGGGCGGCCTGCAGCGCGGCGATGCGTTCCTCGATCGGCGGGTGGGTGGCGAACAGCTTGCCGATGCTGCCGGTGATGCCCATCGCCTCGACGTTCTTCGGCAGCTGGCCCGGCACCATGCCGCCCAGGCGCTGCAGCGCGGCGACCATCGGCTGGCGGCGGCCCATCAGGCGGGCGGCGCCGGAGTCAGCGCGGAACTCGCGCTGGCGCGAGAACCAGGCCACGATGATCGCGGCGGCGAAACCCAGCACGATGTCGAGCACGATGGTGGTGGCGTAGTAGCCGATGCCCGGGCCGGAGCGGCTCTCGTCGTTCTTGCGCAGGAAACTGTCGACCGCATAGCCGATCACCCGCGACAGGAACACCACGAAGGTATTCATCACGCCCTGGATCAGCGTCATGGTGACCATGTCGCCGTTGGCGATGTGCGCCACCTCGTGGCCCAGCACGGCTTCGACTTCCTCGCGGGTCATGCCCTGCAGCAGGCCGGTGGAGACGGCGACCAGGGCCGAATTCTTGAAGGCGCCGGTGGCGAACGCGTTGGGCTCGCCCTCGAACACGCCGACCTCGGGCATGCCGATGCCGGCCTTGGTGGCCAGGTTCTGCACCGTCTGCAGCAGCCAGGCCTCGTCGGCGGAGCGGGGCTCGGTGATCACCTGCACGCCGGACGACCACTTGGCCATCGGCTTGCTGATGAGCAGCGAGATGAAGGCGCCGCCGAAACCCATGATGAGCGCGAAGCCCAGCAGCGCGGTCAGGTTGAGGCCGTTGGCGGTGAGATAGCGGTTGACGCCGAGAACACTGGCGACGATGCCCAGCACCACCACGATGGCGAGGTTGGTGAGGACGAAGAGAACGATGCGTTTCATGGAGGCTCCGTGAGGAAATCGAAAAACCCTGCGCGGCGGAGTCGGGCGGATACGCACCAGATGCGGGGCATCGCGCCGGCTTCAAGCCGCTGTGTTTCGCAGATTCGCTGGAGTCGTCTTTTTATGCTGCCCTGCGAGGGCGGGTATGGGATCGATGATAGGGGTAAAAGTTCTCACGACCGGGGCATGGCCGTAGGCCGCCGGGGGCGAAAAACCGTGGCGTCGGCATAGAAATCCGGCGCCGCGTTGGCGGGCCACCAGCCGGGTACGCCCAGCACCGGCAGCGGGGAGAACGGCTTGGCGGCGAGCGCGGCCGCATCGAGCGTCGCAGCCATCCAGGCATCCACCTGCGCCGGCTGCAGCAGGCCCTGCGGCGCGACCAGCACATGCGCGGTGATGTCCTTGCGCGGCGCGGCCAGTTTCTCGGCGAGCGCATGGCCGAAGAGCCACAGCCGGGCCTGGGCCCACAGCCCGCGGTGGGTGAGGAACAGCGCCTGCCAGTCGCGCGCCTGCAGGGCCGTCCGCAGCGGCGCCGGCGCGCTGAAGACAGCGCCGTTCTCGTCGAACAGGGTGATCGCGTCGCGCAGCGGGCCGCGCCGGGCACCGATGCCATCGCGGGCGATCGCCTCGGCCTGCAGGCGGTTCAAGCGTTGCTTGGCGAGCGGATAGGCGCACCAGACGATGCCGTTGAGGAAGTCGTGCAGGTTGTCGCGGGTGGGCACCGCGCCTTCGGCGTATACGAAGGATTCGTACGGCATGCCGGCCGGCAGACGGGCGGCGGCGACGAAACGCGGCACACCGGGCGCCGCGGGCAAGGCCGCATGCACCGGCGCGCCCGCCTGCACCACCTGCTGCGCGACCTCGCCGATACCGGCCCAGGGCGCGAACCAGGGCTGCCGCCAGTCGAGCGGCGGCAGCGCTGCGATCAGCTCCGGTCGATCCGCCACGCCAGCGTCTCGCCCGCGCCCAGCGGCTTGACGATCGCGTCGCCGAAGGGATAGCCGTCGGGCACGGTCCAGCTGTCGCGGCGCAGGGTGATGCGCTCGGTGGCGGCGGGCAGGCCGTAGAAGGCCGGGCCGGCCAGGCTGGCGAATTGCTCGAGCCGGTCGAGTGCGCCGGCACGGTCGAAGGCCTCGGCATAGAGCTCGATGGCGGCATGCGCCACATAGCAGCCGGCGCAGCCGACCGCGATCTCCTTCAGGTGCGCCGCATGCGGTGCGCTGTCGGTGCCCAGGAAGAAGCGGCCGCTGCCGCTGGTGGCGGCCTCGACCAGCGCCAGCCGATGCACTTCGCGCTTGAGCACCGGCAGGCAGTAGTAGTGCGGCCGGATGCCGCCGATGAACAGCGCGTTGCGGTTGAACAGCAGATGGTGCGGCGTGATGGTGGCGCCGGTGAAGGGGCCGGCGTCGCGCACGTAGTGGGCGCCTTCGCGGGTGGTGATGTGCTCCATCACGATCTTCAGCTCGGGGAAATCGCGCCGCAGCGGGATCAGTTTCTGGTCGATGAACAGTGCCTCGCGGTCGAACAGGTCGGTGGCGGGGTCGGTCACCTCGCCGTGCACCAGCAGCGGCATGCCGGCCTTCTGCATCGCCTCGAGCGTGGGGTAGGTGATGCGGATGTCGGTCACGCCGGCGTCGCTGTTGGTGGTGGCGCCGGCCGGGTAGAGCTTGAGCGCCTTCACCCCGGCGGCCCGGGCGCGCTCGATCTCTTCCGGCGGCAGGCGGTCGGTGAGGTAGAGCGTCATCAGCGGATCGAAGGACGCGCCGGCCGGCAGCGCCGCCAGGATGCGTGCGCGGTAGTCGACCGCCTGCTGCGCGGTGGTGACCGGCGGGCGCAGGTTGGGCATGACGATGGCCCGGCCGAACTGCGCGGCGGCATGCGCCACGGTGGTGGTGAGCGCCGCGCCGTCGCGCAGGTGCAGATGCCAGTCGTCGGGGCGGACGAGGGTGAGGGTGTCGGTTGCGTGGGCTTCGGTCATGGCGCGGGATTCTCGCACCGCACCTGCCCGCCGTGCCCAGGTAAGCACCGATGCGGCGGGCGGCGGATGCGCCCTAGCATCGGCCGCGTCGCGGTCTCGCGCGACCGCCCCGTCGCCACCGTCGTCGTCTCCTTCCGCAGCTTTCGCCGTCCCCGTCGCTCCCCGTCCGCCCCATGTCTTCGCCTCCCGAGCCCGGCGCCCCGTCCGGCGCCATTCCCTCCTTTCCCACTTCCGCAGACGACCCGGCCGCCCCGCCGCCCGACGAACCGACCCGGGTGCCGCTGGCCATCGAGGACTGGGCCACGGTGATCGTGATGGCGCTGCTGGCGCTCATCACCTTCGCCAACGTGCTGGTGCGCTACTTCACCAACAGCTCCTTCGCCTGGACCGAGGAGTTCTCGGTGTTCCTGATGATCGTGCTGGCCCTGGTGGGCGGCTCGGCGGCGGTGGCGCGCGACCGGCATATCCGCATCGAGTATTTCGCCGAGGCCGGCTCACTGGCGCGGCGCCGCGGCCTGGCGCGCTTCGGTGCGCTGATGGTGGCGGCGCTGTTCTTCGTGCTCACCGTGACCAGCATGCGCATGGTGTGGGACGACTGGCGCTTCGGCGAAACCTCGCCCGGCATCGGCGTGCCGCAGTGGTGGTATTCGATCTGGCTGCCGGTGATCGCGCTGGGCATCACGCTGCGGGCGCTGGGCCTGTTCCTGCGGCGCGGCGGCAGGAAGGCGTCGCCATGATCGCCACCCTGCTCTTCACCGCCTTCCTGATGATGATGCTGGCGGGCGTGCCGATCGGCGCGGCGCTGGGGCTGGCGGGCGCGGCGGCGATCGCGCTGGCCAATGCCGGCACCCAGTGGTTCGGCCTGCTGGCGGTGCCGCAGAACTTCTACGCCGGGCTCGGCAAATATCCGCTGCTGGCGATTCCGATGTTCGTGCTGGTCGGCTCGATCTTCGACCGCTCCGGCGTGGCGCTGCGGCTGGTCAATTTCGCCATCGCCATCGTCGGCCGCGGGCCGGGCATGCTGCCGGCGGTGGCGATCATCGTGGCGATGTTCCTGGG
>JAKONS010000263.1 GCA_022701845.1 Burkholderiaceae bacterium | reverse complement strand
CTGCTGGTGATCGACTGCACCCGCCTGGTGCGGCTGGATTTCGTGGCCGCCGGCTCGGTGCTGGGCTGGGCCGCCAGCCGCCACGGCGAGGGCTTCGCGGTCGAATTCCGCAATCTGCACCGGCTGGCCGGCACCTTCTTCAATGTGACCGGCATCGCCGAATACGCCCGGGTGTACCTGCGGCCCGACTGACAGGGCGCCGACCTGCGGCGGCTGCCCATTGAAAACCGGCGGCGTGCCCCTAATTGCGGGCGCTATGAACCATTCGAGCGAAAACGCCGTTTTCCACGGCACGACCATCCTCAGCGTGCGGCGGCAGACACCGACCGGATGGCAGGTGGCCATCGGCGGCGACGGCCAGGTGACGCTGGGCAACATCGTCATCAAGGGCACCGCCCGCAAGGTGCGCAAGCTGCACCACGACAAGGTGCTGGCCGGTTTCGCCGGCGCCACCGCCGACGCCTTCACCCTGTTCGAACGCTTCGAGGCCAAGCTGGAAAAGCACCAGGGCCAGTTGGCCCGCGCCGCCATCGAGCTCACCAAGGAATGGCGCACCGACCGGGTGCTGCGCCGCCTGGAGGCGATGCTGGCGGTGGCCGACCGCACCACCTCGCTGATCATCACCGGCAACGGCGACGTGCTGGAACCGGAACAGGGCATCGTCTCGATCGGCTCGGGCGGCGCCTATGCGCATTCGGCCGCCAAGGCGCTGATCGACAACACCGAGCTGCCGGCCGACGTGGTGGTGAAGAAGTCGCTGGAGATCGCGGGCAGCCTGTGCATCTACACCAACATGTCCCACACGATAGAAGTGCTGGATTGACCCCCAGGCTCGCTCACTGCGTGTAGCCGCCCACCCCCTTGCAGGGGGCGACGCTGGCGAACCGGCGAAGCCGGTCCGCGGCGTCCCCGGGCAGCCGGCCTCGCTTCGCGTCGTTCGGCACCTTCGAGGCACTGACCCCTAACGGATCCTATTCATGTCCTTCTCGATGACCCCCCAGGAGATCGTCTCCGAACTCGACCGGCACATCGTCGGCCAGCACCAGGCCAAGCGCGCGGTGGCGATCGCGATGCGCAACCGCTGGCGGCGCCAGCAGGTCGACGACAAGCTGCGCCATGAGATCACGCCCAAGAACATCCTCATGATCGGCCCGACCGGTGTCGGCAAGACCGAGATCGCGCGTCGCCTGGCGCGGCTGGCCGGCGCGCCGTTCATCAAGGTCGAGGCGACCAAGTTCACCGAGGTGGGCTATGTGGGCAAGGATGTCGACACCATCATCCGCGACCTGGTGGAAGTGGCGGTCAAGCAGACCCGCGAGGCCGAGATGGCGCAGCACCGGGCGCGGGCGGTGGATGCCGCCGAAGACCGCATCCTCGACATCCTGCTGCCGCCGGCACGCCCCACCGGCGCGGCCGCGGAAGACGGCGCCGTCGCCATCGCGGCGCCCGAGAGCACCGCGCGCCAGTCGTTCCGCAAGAAGCTGCGCGAGGGCCAGCTCGACACCAAGGAGATCGAGCTCGACCTGGCCGAGGCGCCGCCGCCGGTCGACGTGGTCGGCCCGCCCGGCATGGAAGGCATGGCCGAACAGCTGCGCGGCATGTTCGGCCAGATGGGCGGGCGCCGGAAAACCCGCAAGCTGCCCATCGCCGAAGCGCTTCGCCTGCTCACCGACGAGGAGGCCGGCAAGCTGGTCAACGAGGAGGAAACCCGCGCCCGCGCGGTGGCCAACGCCGAGCAGAACGGCATCGTCTTCATCGACGAGATCGACAAGGTGGCCTCGCGCGGCGGCGACGGCGGCGGCAGCACCGCAGAGATCTCGCGCCAGGGCGTGCAGCGCGACCTGCTGCCGCTGGTCGAAGGCACGGCGGTCACCACCAAGTACGGCATCGTGAAGACCGACCACATCCTGTTCGTCGCCTCGGGCGCCTTCCACCTGGCCAAGCCGAGCGACCTGATTCCCGAGCTCCAGGGCCGGTTTCCGATCCGTGTCGAGCTGCAGTCGCTGTCGGTGCAGGATTTCGAGGCGATCCTGGTGCAGACCCATGCCTCGCTCACCCGGCAATACCAGGCGCTGCTGGCCACCGAGGGGCTGCAGGTGGAGTTCACGCCGGAGGGCATTACCCGCCTGGCGCACATCGCCTACGAGGTCAACGAGCGTACCGAGGACATCGGCGCCCGGCGCCTGGCCACGGTGATGGAGCGGTTGCTCGACGAAGCCAGCTTCGATGCGGCCGACCGGGCCGGCACCACGCTGACGATCGACGCGGCGTATGTGAACCAGCGGCTGGACGAGCTCAGTCGCGACGAAGACCTGTCGCGCTTCATCCTCTAGGGCGACATTCGCCTGCCCCGAAAGCGGCCTGTGCAGCAGGCCGCTTTTTTTTCGTCCGGCCGCAATCGAATCTGAAGTTGCCAGCGTTGTAACCACGTGACGTTTGTCGGGAAAATTCCCTGTTACATGTGGGCCTGCCCGTTCACCATTCACTTTGAGATGGCGGTGTAAGTACTTCATCTAGAAGGTTTTTCCGCTCGTTGCAATTCTCGGAGTTCGTTCTAAGTCATTGATTTCATTGTGAAAGTTGGTCCGAACGGTCCTCGCCTCAAACCTGAATCCTGATACAGTGCAAAAAAGTGCAATTAAGTGGTGAAAAGTGGCCCGGCCAGGCTGCGCACCCGCACTACAAGCAGCGCCAGACGCGCATCTCCCGGAGGGTTCTACCGTCGTGTTCCAAGGGGCCTCATCGCTGAGTCTCGATGCCAAGGGGCGCTTGTCCGTCCCGACGCGTCATCGCGATGTCCTGGGCGCGACGGCTTTCGGCCAGCTCACCATCACCAAGCATCCGCACGGCTGCCTGATGGTGTTTCCGCGGCCCGAATGGGAGAAATTCCGGGAGCGCATCGCCGCGCTGCCGATGTCGGCGCAATGGTGGAAGCGGATCTTCCTCGGCAATGCCATGGACGTCGAGATGGACGGCACCGGCCGGGTGCTGGTCTCGCCCGAGTTGCGCGCCGCCGCCGGCATCAGCAAGGACTGCGTGCTGCTGGGCATGGGCCAGCACTTCGAGCTGTGGGACAAGGCCAGCTACGACGCCCAGGAAGCCGAAGCCCTGCAGGGCGAGATGCCCGAGGCCTTCAAGGACTTCTCCTTCTAGGCGCCCACTTCCATGATGACTCCCGCAGCCCATACGACCGTCATGCTCCACGAGGCGGTCGACGCCCTCGTGGTCGATCCCGACGGCACCTATGTCGACGCCACCTTCGGCCGGGGCGGGCACAGCCGGCTGATCCTGTCGCGGCTGTCGCCGGCCGGCCGGCTGATCGCCTTCGACAAGGATCCGGAGGCGATCGCGGCGGCGCAGGCCATCGCCGACGAGCGGTTCTCGATCCGGCACGAGGGCTTCGTCCACCTGGGGAACCTGCCGCCGGGCAGTGCGGCCGGGGTCCTGATGGACCTCGGCGTCAGCTCCCCCCAGATCGACAGCCCCGCACGGGGTTTTTCTTTTCGTTTCGACGGCCCGCTCGACATGCGCATGGACACCACGCGCGGCGAGAGCGTGGCCGACTGGCTGGCTGCGGCCGATGTGCAGCAGATCGCGGAGGTGATACGTGACTACGGAGAAGAACGGTTTGCTGGCCCCATTGCGAAGGCGATTGTTGCTCGCCGACAGGAACGTGGCCCGCTTTCAACCACCACCGAACTGGCCGACCTCGTGGCTGGCCAGGTCAAGACCCGCGAGCATGGCCAGAACCCGGCAACGCGGACATTTCAGGCTTTTCGGATTTTCATCAACGCAGAGCTCGAAGAGCTGCAGCAGGCCCTGACGGCCAGCCTGTCGGTGCTGCGCGCCGGCGGCCGCCTGGCGGTGATCAGCTTCCATTCGCTGGAAGACCGCATCGCCAAGACCTTCATCGCGCAGCAGTCCAAGGAGGTCTACGACCGCCGGGCGCCGTTCGCGCCGCCGCAGCCGATGCGCCTGGTGGCGCTCGGCAAGCGCAAGCCCGGCGAGGCCGAGGTGTCCGCCAACCCGCGCTCGCGCAGCGCGATGCTGCGGGTCGCCGAACGTACCGAGGTGCCGGCATGACCGCCGCGAAGCACCGCCTGGAGGCCCGTCCATGACGCGTCTGTCGATCGTCCTGCTGCTGGCCGTGCTGGCCAGCGCCCTGTACCTGGTGCATGTGCAGTACCAGTCGCGCCAGCTCTTCACCGAAATGGAGCGCGCCACCGCCGAGGCGCACCGGCTCGAGGTCGAGCGCGACCGGCTCGAGGTCGAGAAACGCGCCCAGGCCACGCCGCTGCGGGTCGAGAAACTCGCGCGCGACAAGCTGCAGATGCGCAACACCACCCCGGCGATCACGCTGTACATGCCCGATCCGGGCGCACCGAAGGTCGTGCGATGAGCCGCGGCAGCCGCAGCGTCCAATACGCCTCCAGCCCCCTGCTGGCCAGCAAGACCCCGGTCTGGCGCAGCAAGTTCATCGTCGCCTGCATCGCGCTGGGCTTCGTCGGCCTGGCCGGCCGGGCGCTGTTCGTGCAGGTGATCGACAACGCCTTCTTCCAGCGCCAGGGCCAGGTGCGCTTCGCCCGCACGCTGGAGCTGCCCGCCAACCGCGGCCGCATCCTCGACCGCAACGGCCTGATGCTGGCGTCGAGCGTGATCGCGCCCAGCATCTGGGCGATTCCCGAGGATGTCGACAAGGAAGACCCGGCGGTGGCCGCCAAGCTCAAGCAGCTGGCCAAGCTGCTCGGCATGACCCCCGCCGCGCTGGCCAAGAAGCTGGCCGACGAGGACAAGACCTTCGTCTGGATCCAGCGCCAGGTCGACGAGCCGATCGCCAAGCAGATCGCCGCGCTCGACATCAAGGGCATCTACCAGCGCAAGGAATACAAGCGCCAGTACCCCGAGGGCGAGGCCGCGGCGCACATCGTCGGCTTCACCAACGTCGAGGACAAGGGCCAGGAAGGCATCGAGCTGGCCTTCAACCAGGACCTGGGCGGCAAGCCCGGCTCGCGCCGCGTCATCAAGGACCGGCTGGGCCGCGCGGTCGAGAGCGTGGGCGACGCGGTGCCGCCGGTCGACGGCAAGGACATCCAGCTCTCGATCGACAGCAAGGTGCAGTTCTTCGCCTACCAGAAGCTGCGCGACGCGGTCATCGCCAACAAGGCGCGGGCCGGCAGCGTGGTGGTGCTCGACTCGGTCACCGGCGAAATCCTGGCGCTGGCCAACTACCCCAGCTACGACCCGGCCAACCGCCAGCATCTCTCCGGCGAGCAGCTGCGCAACCGCGCGCTCACCGACACCTTCGAGCCCGGCTCCACCATGAAGCCGATCACCGTGGCCGCGGCGATGGAGCTCGGCCGCATCACGCCGCAGACCATCATCGACACCTCGCCGGGCCGCATCAACGTCACCGGCTCCACCATCACCGACACCCACAACTACGGGGTGCAGACGGTCGAGGGCGTGATCCAGAAGTCGAGCAACGTCGGCGCCACCAAGATCTCGCAGCGCATGACGCCGCACGAGATGTGGAACGCCTTCAGCCAGGTCGGTTTCGGCCAGAAGCCGCAGCTCACCTTCCCCGGCGCGGTCACCGGCCGGCTGCGGCCCTGGAAGACCTGGCGCCCGGTGGAGCAGGCCACCATGTCCTATGGCTACGGCCTGTCGGCCTCGCTGTTCCAGATGGCGCATGCCTATACCGTGTTCGCCCACGACGGCAGCCTGATCCCGGCGACCATCCTGAAGAGCGACCAGCCGGCGGTCGGCACGCCGGTGTTCTCGCCGAAGAACGCGGCGGCCATCCGCCGCATGCTGCAGATGGCCGCCGGCCCTGGCGGCACCGGCCCGCGCGCGCAGACCATGGGCTACTCGGTCGGCGGCAAGTCGGGCACCGCCCACAAGCAGGAAGGCCGGGGCTATGCGGCGCACAAGTACCGGGCCTGGTTCAACGGCATCGCCCCCATCGACAACCCGCGCATCATCGTCGCGGTGATGGTCGACGAGCCCACTGCCGGCACCTACTTCGGCGGCACCGTGGCCGCGCCGGTGTTCAGCGAAGTGGTGGCGCAGACCCTGCGCATCATGGGCGTGCAGCCCGACCTGAGCGTGCGGCCGCAGGTGGTCTCCAAAGAGGTCGAGGAATCCTTCTGATGGTCGCCGCCGCGCCCGTGCTCACCCTGCTCGCCGACGCATCCGACGCGGTGCGGTGGCTGCGTGCGCGCGTCACCGGCACGCTGCGCATCGACAGCCGGCAGATCGCGCCGGGCGACGGTTTCATCGCCTGGCCGGGTGCGGCGGTCGACGGCCGCGCCTTCGTGGCCGACGCCTTCGCGCGCGGCGCGGCGGCCTGTCTGGTGGAGCGCGCCGGTGCCGAGGCCTTCGATTTCGGCGAGCACCCGGTGGCCGCCTGCCCGGGCCTAAAGGCCGCCACCGGCCCGATCGCCGCCGAGTGGTTCGACCATCCCAGCGCCCGGCTCGACGTGCTGGCCGTCACCGGCACCAACGGCAAGACGACGACCGCCTGGTGGCTGGCGCAGGCCCTGGCGCAGGCCGGCCGGGGCTGCGGCCTGGTCGGCACGCTCGGCACCGGCGTGCCGCCGGCGGTGGTGGCCAACGGCCTGACCACGCCCGACCCGGTGCTGCTGCAGCGGGTGTTCCGCGGTTTCGCCGACGACGGGCTGGCGGCCTGCGCCATCGAGGCGTCGTCGATCGGCATCGCCGAGCGCCGGCTCGACGGCAGCCGCATCCGGGTCGCGCTGTTCACCAATTTCACCCTCGACCACCTCGACTACCACGGCGGCATGGAGGCCTACTGGGCCGCCAAGGCCGCGCTGTTCGACTGGCCGGGCCTGCAGGCGGCGGTGGTCAACCTCGACGACCCGCGCGGCGCGGCGCTGGCACGACGCCATGCCGGCGGCGCGCTCGACCTCTGGACCTTTTCCGCCGAAGGTGCCCCGGCCGCACGCCTGCGCGCCGAAGCCGTCGGCCACGGCGCCGACGGCGGCCTGCGCTTCCAGGTGGTCGAGGCCGCCGAGCGCCATCTGCTGGCTACCAGCGCCATCGGCCACTACAACATCGCCAACCTGCTGGCGGTGGTGGGCGGCCTGCGCGCGCTGGGCCTGCCGCTGGCGCGCGCGGTCGCGGCCTGCGCCGGACTGGCGCCGGTGCCCGGCCGCATGGACCGCATCGGCGGCGGCGCGGGCCAGCCCCTGGTGGCGGTCGACTATGCGCACACGCCCGACGCGCTCGACAAGGCCCTGGCCGCGCTGCGCCCGCTGGCCGATGCACGCGGCGGGCGGCTGTTGTGCCTGTTCGGCTGCGGCGGCGACCGCGACGCCGCCAAACGCCCGCTGATGGCGGCCATCGCCGCGGCCCGCGCTGACCATCTCTGGCTCACCAGCGACAACCCGCGCAGCGAAGACCCGTCTTCCATCCTGGCGCAGGTCGCCGCCGGCCTGCCCGCCGGCGCGCCGCATGCGGTCGAGCCCGATCGCGCCGTGGCCATCGCCGCGGCACTGGCGCAGGCCGGCACGCACGACGTGGTGCTGGTCGCCGGCAAGGGCCACGAAACCTACCAGGAGACGGCCGGCCGCCGTGTTCCCTTCTCCGACCGCGAACAGGTCGAGGCGGCGCTGCAGCGGCGCGCCTGCCTGTCGTCGCCCGCGGCCCCATCTCTCGAAGCTCCATGACTCTCGCCCATCCCATGATGACCCTGGACCAGGCCTTCGCCTGGACCGGCCGCAGCCGCCTGATCGGCAACGGCGCGCTGCCCATCGCCCGCGTGCACACCGACACCCGCAGCCTGCAGCCCGGCGACCTGTTCGTCGCCCTGCGCGGCGAGCGCTACGACGCCAACGACTTCCTGGCCGACGCCGCCGCCAGCGGCGCGGTCGCGGCCATCGCCCACGGCGGCCTGGAAGCGGCCGGCCTGCAGGGCATCGAGGTGGACGACAGCCGTGCCGCGCTGGCCGCATTGGCGACCGGCTGGCGCCGGCAGTTCGCGCTGCCGCTGGTGGCGGTCACCGGCAGCAACGGCAAGACCACGGTGACCCAGATGGTGGCGGCCATCCTGCGCGCGGCGCACGGCGAGGCCGCCTTCGCCACCCAGGGCAACTTCAACAACGACATCGGCGTGCCGCTGACGCTGCTGCGCCTGCGCGCCGCGCACCGCGCCGGCGTGGTCGAGCTGGGCATGAACCATCCGGGCGAGATCGCCGGGCTGGCGCGCATCGCGCAGCCCACCGTCGCCCTGGTCAACAACGCCCAGCGCGAGCACCAGGAATTCATGCACACCGTCGAGGCGGTGGCGCACGAGAACGGCAGCGTCATCGCGGCATTGCCGGACGACGGCTG
>JAKONS010000238.1 GCA_022701845.1 Burkholderiaceae bacterium | reverse complement strand
GTCACCGTGGTGCACGACGACGGCCGCTCCGACCTGGTGGCCGAAGCGCTGGACCTGTCGATCCGCATCGCCCCGTCGCTGCAGGACGCCAGCTATGTGGCGCAGTCGCTGATGACGTCGGCCCAGGTGGTGGTGGCCGCGCCCGCCTACCTGCGCCGCTATGGCCGGCCGACGGTGGCGGCGGATCTGGAGCGCCACAACTGTCTGGTGCACACGGTGAAATCGGAGTCCGGCATCTGGCGTTTCCAGGGCGACCCGCCGCAGGAGATCCGGGTGCGCGGCACCGTGCGCTCCAACCTGGGCGACGCGCTGAAACAGGCCGCGCTGCTGGGCGCCGGTATCTCGGTGCACCCGCACTACATGGTGTCGCAGGAGCTGCAGGCCGGCACGCTGGAAGCGCTGCTGCCGGGCGAGCGGCCGGAGGAGATGGACATCAATGTGGTGTTCTCCACCCGCCGCAACATGCCGACGCGGGTGCGGCACCTGCTGGAGTTCCTGAAGGAGTGGGCGCGGCATCCGCCAGCCTGGGCGCAGGCGGCCGGCGCGGCCGAGGCGGGGAGATAGCCGTGGCGCCGGTGGCATCCTCACGCGAGGCGATCGAGGCGGAAGTCTTCGCACTGCTCGACAAGCGCAAGCCCGGCGCGACCATCTGCCCGTCGGAGGTGGCGCGCAGCCTGGAGGGCGACGCCGGCCCCTGGCGCGAGCTGATGCCGCAGGTGCGTGCGGTGGCGCAGGAACTGGCGCAGGCGCAGCGGGTGCGGGTGACCCGGGGCGGGGTGGCGGTGGACGCGACCAGCCCCGGCGGGCCGATCAGGATCGGCCGGCCTTCGCAGCCCGGCCCCGGCTGAACGGCCCGGCTCTTAATTTCAGTGCGCGGGCACGGCGGCTGCCAGGCCTGCCGCCTCGCGGTCCCTGGCGAAAGGCGCCAGCACGGCCGGCCGCACGCCGGTCGCGGCCCACTCGGCCACCGCCTCGCCCACGGCCGGCGCCAGCTGGAAGCCGTGCGCCGAAAAGCCGGTGATGTGAAAACTGCCGTCGGCGCTGCCCCGGTCGATGATCGGCAGGCCGTCCGGCGTGAAGGCCTCGATGCCCGACCAGAAGCGCACCGCCTTCGCGGCGGCCAGCACCGGGAACAGCGCGGTGGCCGAGGCGGCGGCGATGGCGAGCTTTTCCGGGGTGATGCTCGAGGCGCCGGTCGCCAGGTCGATGCCCGAGCGGTGGCCGCCGCCGATGGTCACCGTGCCGTTGGGCCACTGCTTGATCGACACCGACCGGCCCGCCGCGCCGATCACCGGCGTCAGGAACCGCGGCAGGCGCGCGGTGACGATCTGCATCGAGCCGTCGGCCTTGATCGGCAGCGCGTCGCCGAGTTGCCGGGCCAGCGCGGCCGACCAGCCGCCGGCGCAGTTGAACAGCAGCCGGCTCTGCCAGCGGCCGGCAGCGGTGTCGGTGGTCCACACGCCCGCTTGCCGGCGCACCGCCTCCACCCGGGTGCCTTCGACGAAGGTGGCGCCGAGCGCGGCGGCCCGGCGGCGAAAGCCGGTGGTCACCCGGAACGGGTTCACGAAGCCGTCGCTGGCCAGATACAGCCCACCGACGCAATGGTGCGAGGCGGCCGGTGCCAGGCGGCGCACCGTGTCGCGGTCGACCAGGCACTCGTGCGCGAAACCGTGCGTGCGCAGCAGGGCCACCCGGGCCGCGAGCTTCTGCAGGTCGGCGTCGTTCTCGGCCAGGCGCAGCTGCCCGGTGACCACCAGTCCGCAGGCGGTGCCCAGCAGGTCGTCGATGCCGCGCCAGCGCTCGGCCGCGCGCAGCGCCAGCGGGATCTCGTGCGGATGCCGGCCCAGGGTGCGCACCCCGCCGCCGTTCACGCCGGAGGCATGGCGCGCCACATAGTCCTGCTCGATCACCACGCAGCCGATGCCGCGCTGCGCCAGGGCCAGCGCCAGGCTGCAGCCGTGGATGCCGCCGCCCACGATCACCGCGTCGACGCATCGGTCGGCATGCAGGACGGCGGGGGCGGGCGACGGGGAGGGCGCGGACGGGAGGTAGGGCACGGGTCGTGGTGGCAGTGGGTGTCTGCATTCTGGGCACACCGGCCGCCCGCAACCATCGCTTGGCAAACCGCGACCCATGCAGCCAAGATATGGGTTCGCCGCCCCGCCGGCACCACCGCACCCGTCTTGCTTCACCGCCTTCCCATGCCGACACCCATTCCCACCCACCGCATGATCGAGGCCTTCCGCGCCACGGTGCTCGCCGGCGGCATGAGCGCCGCGGCCGACACGCTCGGCATGTCGCAGCCGTCGATGAGCCGGGTGCTGGCCGAGCTGCAGAAGCTCGTCGGTTTCCAGCTCTTCGTGCGGCACGGGCGCACGGTGCGCCCCACCGAGGAAGCCCTGGCGCTGATGGCCAAGGTGCAGCAGTCGTTCCAGGGCCTGGAGGACATCGCGCGCTTTTCCGAGCAGCTGCGCAAGCAGCGCCTGGGGCGGCTGTCGATCGTGGCGATTCCGGCGCTCGGCCATTCGGTGATGCCCGAGGCCATCGACCACCTGCGCCGCCAGCATCCGGACGTGGTGGTGAGCCTGCATATCGCGTCGTCCACCGAGGTGGCGCAGCGGGTGCGGGGCCGCCTGGCCGACATCGGTTTCGCCGCGCGCGGCGTGGCGTTGGGCGAGGTGGAGGCGGTGGCCGAGTTCGCCGGCGACTGCATGTGCATCGCCGCGGCCGGCGCCCTGCCGCGGCGGGCGCAGCACACCACGCTGGAGATGCTGGCCGGCCGGCCCTTCGTGGCGCTCACCGGCACGCTGCAAAAGCGGCTCGACGACCTGGTGCATGCGGCCGGGCACGAGCTCGACGTGCGCGCCGAGGCCTCGCAATCGCTCTCGGCCAGCGAGCTGGTGCTGCGCGGCGTCGGCATCGCCGTGGTCGATCCGTTCACCGGTGCCATGCACCGCCGGCGCGGCGGCATGGCGCTGCCGCTGCAGCCGGGCCTGCCCTACCAGGTGCAGGCGGTGGCGATGGCCGACACCCGCCTGAGCCCGCCGGCGCGCGCGCTGATCGCCTGGCTGCAGGCGCACGGCAGCGCGGCGCGACCCATGCCGACGGTGAATCGATAGGCCGTCGCCCGGCGATGGTTCGCCGCCGCCAAGCTGCCTAGCATCGGTGGCATCGAACATCACGCGGGAGCGACCATGGCGGCATCGGGCAAGGCAAGGCGGACACATCTACTGCACCTGGGGCGCTGCGCCGGCGCGCTGCTGCTCGGCCTGGCGGCCGCGCTGCCCGCGGCCCGTGCCGCCTATCCCGACAAACCGATCCGCTGGATCGTGCCGGCGGCCGCCGGCGGCGGAGCGGACGCGGCGGTGCGGGTGGTCACCGTGGCGCTCACCCGGC
Organism: Burkholderiaceae bacterium; assembly: GCA_022701845.1. The sequence continues at coordinate 3,335 of JAKONS010000238.1, read as the reverse complement.
GGCTGGGCCAGCCCTTCGTGCTGGACAACCGGCCGGGCGCCGCGGGTGCGATCGGGCTGGAAGCCATCGCCAAGGCCGCACCGGACGGCTATACGCTGGGCACCGCCAACCTGTCGAATTTCGTGGTGGCCTCGCTGGTCTCGACCCGGCTGCCGTACCGGCCCGAGCGCGACTTCACCCCCATCGCCAAGCTGACCACCCAGCCCAACCTGCTGGCGGTGACCGCCGGCCTGCCGGTGCGCTCGGTGGCCGAGCTGATCGCCTATGCCAAGGCGCATCCGCAGGCGCTGTTCTACGGCTCGTCGGGCTCGGGCTCGGCCCTGCATGTGGTGACCGAGCTGTTTCGCAGCAGCGCCGGCATCGAGCTGGTGCATGTGCCCTACAAGAGCAGCGTGGCCGCCGGCACCGACCTGGCGGCCGGGCAGATCCAGCTGATGATCGACAACCTCAGCACCCTGGCGCCGAACGTCAAGGGCGGCCGCATCCGCGCGCTGGCCACCACCGGGCCGCGGCGCTCGGCCTTGCTGCCCGACGTGCCCACCATGGCCGAAGCCGGCGTGCCGGCCGCCGAGATGGTGACCTGGGGCGGCGTGGTCGGGCCGGCGAACCTGCCGGCCGAGGTGGTCAGGCGCCTGTCCACCGAGATCAACGCGGTGCTGACCGATCCGGCGGTGGTGCGGCAGCTGGCCGAACTGGGCTACGACGCCGCGCCGCAGACCACCGCCCAGTTCGCCGACCTGATCAAGGCGGACAACGCCAAGTGGGGTGCGGTCATCACCCGCGGCAACATCAAGGCCGACTGAGCACGATGGGCAGCACGATGTTCCGGCTGTCGGCGGCGGCCCACCTGCCGCTGCTGCGGCTGCAGGTGGACGGCCGCGACGTGGCGGTGCCCGAGGGCGCTTCGGTGGCGGCGGTGGCGCTGCTGGCCGGCGTGGTCGCCACCCGCGTCTCGCCGGTCGACGGCAGCCCGCGCGCACCGTTCTGCATGATGGGCGTGTGCTTCGAATGCCTGATGACGGTCGACGGCGAGCCGGAGGTGCAGACCTGCCTGGTGGCGGCCCGCGAGGGCATGGTGGTGGCGTGCGGCGGCGCGGCGGGAGCGGGCGCATGAGCGGTCTCGACGGCGACGACAACGGCGGCGACAGCGGCAACGACGGCTGCGATGGCTGCGATGACTGCGACCTCGCCATCGTCGGCGCCGGCCCCGCCGGCATGGCCGCCGCCATCGCCGCGCGCGGCTTCGGCCTGCGGGTGGTGGTGGTCGACGAGCAGGCCGCGCCGGGCGGGCAGATCTACCGCAACATCGAAGCCAGCCACCGCGCCGGCAGCGCCGCGGCGGTAGGCGCCGACTACGCCCGCGGCATCGCGCTGGTGCGCCGTTTCCGGGCGTGCGGCGCGCTGTACCTGCCGGGCAGCAGCGTGTGGCAGGTCGACCCGGGCGGCGAGGTGTACCTGAGCCGCGCCGGCCGCAGCCGCAAGGTGCGGGCGCGCCAGGTGCTGCTGGCCACCGGCTCGATGGAGCGCCCGGCGGTGACGCCCGGCTGGACCCTGCCCGGGGTGATGACCGTCGGCGCCGCGCAGATCCTGCAGAAGACGGCGCAGGCGCTGCCCGGTGCCGCGATGTGGATCGCCGGCTGCGGGCCGCTGGCGGTGTACTACGCCGCGAGCCTGGCGGCGCAGGGCCACCGCATCGCCGGCTTTCTCGACACCACGCCGGCGGGCAACCGCCGGGCCGCCGCCCGCCATTGGCAGGGCGGCGTTCGCGGCATCGGCTACCTGCTGCAGGGCCTGGGCTTGCTGGCGCGGATCCGGCTGTCGTCGATGCGCCGGGTCACCGGCGTCACCGCCCTGGAGATCGTCGGCGACGACCGGGTGCGTGCGCTGCGCTGGCAGGCCGGCGGCGTGTGGCACCAGGCCGCGGCCGACGGCGTGCTGCTGCACGAAGGCGTGGTGCCGCACACCCAGCTGGCGGTGGCCACCGGCTGCGCCCATGCCTGGAGCGCGCAGCAGGGCTGCTTTCGCCCGGTGACCGGCACGGCGGGTGCCGACGTCTGCCGCACCTCGCTCGACCGTGTCCTGGTGGCCGGCGATTGCGCCGGCATCGGCGGCGCCCGTGCCGCCGCGCTGCAGGGCCGCATCGCCGGAGCGGCGGTCGCGGCGCGCATCGACGCCCGCCATGCGGCGCAAAGCGCCCGCATCGTCGCGTGCACCGCTCGCGCGTTGCGACGCGAACTGGCGGTGCGCCCGCTGCTCGACGCCCTGTACACCCCGCGCGACGCGGTGCGGCATCCGCCGGACGCCGGCATCGTCTGCCGCTGCGAATCCGTCACCGCCGGCAGCGTGCGCGACGCGGTGCGTGCGGGATGCCGCACCGTCGACGGGGTGAAGTCGCAGCTGCGATGCGGCATGGGCCCCTGCCAGGGCCGCATGTGCGGGCTGCCGGTGGCGAGCCTGGTGGCGCAGACGCGCGGCGTGGCGCCCGACGCGGTGGGGCCGTACCGGGTGCGGCCACCGCTGCGGCCGATCAGCCTGGCCGATCTGGCGAGCCTTGCGGTTTCGACACAAGCCGCTGTGCGCCCCGCCGTAGACTGCCCCGGTGAGCGCCCCCCAGCCCTACCCGACCACCCCTGACGGCCGCTATTTCGTCGTCCGCGGACGCTTGTGGCGCTGCACCGATCCGGCGTTGGGTGCCGACGAGAAACAGCAGTGGGTCGACCGCCTGATGCACGCCCGCCGGGCCGTGGGCACCGCCCGGCGCGGCCAGGATGCCGAGGCGGAAAAAGCCGCCCGGGCCGACGTGGATGTGGCCAAGCGCGCGCTTGGCGAGCGCGGCCCGGTCTGGTGGACCGACGGCGCGCCCGATCTCAACCGGCGCATGGTGACCAACACGCCGTACCGCGCCTGGTTCGACAGCCTGGCCTGACGATCCGCCATGGCCAAACGCAGCTCCGACCGCGACGCCCGTGACAACGCGCACGCCCATCGCGGCAACAAGGCCGGCCTTCCCAGCAAGCCCTGCGCCGTCTGCGGCCTGCCGATGACCTGGCGGCGCGCCTGGGCCAAGAACTGGGACGAGGTGAAGTACTGCTCGGAAGCCTGCCGCCGCAGGAAGACGTCCGGCGGCTAGCGGGGCAGGGACGGCGGCAGCGCCGGGTGGTGAGCGACCCGTCGCCCGCCGTGGCCTCAGGCCTTGTCGCCGCCGGCCGCGTCGCTGTCGGTCACCTCTTCCACCCGCTCGGTGTTGGTGGTGCTGCGCGAGCCCTTCAGGTGCATTTCCACATCGGTCGCCAGCGGGCCGACGGCGGCGACCGCGTCCTTGATCTGCATCTCGG